>JABSON010000340.1 GCA_013215915.1 Campylobacteraceae bacterium
TGAATACATCCTCTTTATTTAAAGAGATGAATGGACTTAAACAGTTTGACTTAGATATAGAAGAGATAAAAGAATTTGATTTTACTAAATTAAATATTAATCAAGACTTTCCCTTAGGAAGGAGGGTAGAGCGTTTCTTTGAATTTTATATAAATCAATCAAAGAACTATGATTTAATAAAAAACAATATACAAATTATAAATAACAAACATACTTTTGGTGAATTAGATTTTATAATTTATGATAAAAAAGAAGAAAAGTATTTACATATTGAACATGTATATAAGTTTTATTTATATGATGATTCTTTTCTAAATGAAATAGATAGATATGTTGGCCCAAATGCAAATGATACTTTTGTAAAAAAGCTTGCTAAATTAAAAAATAAACAACTTCCTCTTTTATATAAAAAAGAAACACAAGAGTACTTAGAAGGTATAGATATAAACTCTTTTGAACAAAAGATTTGTTTTAAAGGAAAAATCTATGTTCCTTTATTTTTATTAGGTAAAACTATACCTATAATTGATAATTCTTGCATAAGTGGTTTCTACATTAAAAGAGAAGAGTTTATAAAACAAATAATATTTAGAACTTATGAGTATTTTATGCCTGATAGGTTTGATTGGGTAAGTGATTCTAGTATAAATAATAAATGGACTAGTTTTGATGAAATAATAAATGAAATAGATTTTTATCTAAATCTTAAAAAATCACCTCTTATTTGGTTAATTAATAAAGAAGATAATAAAACTCAAAGCTTTTTTGTAACTTGGTGGTAAATAAGATGTTGAATATATTCTAATAATTAGTATATTTATGCAATTTACTTACTTTATTTAAGTTTTATTTAAATACAATCTAAATGTTATATAAACTAATATTAAAGGACAGAACAATGAGTGCAGAAAAAAAAGCAAGTACGGCATTATCAAGAGCACATGCTGCAAACGATAATATTGATCTAATTATGGAATTCCTAAAAGATTTACCTATGACTTTAACTCTAGATCATAACCAAGCTGTAGCTTATAAAAAAGCTTTTGAAGCTTTAGAAAAAAGAACTAATTAATCTTTTTATTTTTAAAAGAATGAGAAACTTATGGAGCATCTTACTTATTGAACTATGTTTAATTTAGTACTTTGACTTCATAATATTAAATGATTTAAACATTTGTACTATATTAACTTTATTTAAATCTTATTTCCCCTGAAAACTTTAATCTTCCCTTCTTTTTCATTAATTTTCAATATTTTAATTCTAAGTTTTATATCTTTACTTTAAGTTAATTACATTATTATTCTTTCATACAAAGAATAAATACAAAGATAATACTTCAAATTAAGTATTTAGAATATAAGGAATAATCATGGCGTTAAAAGATAATAGAACTTTTGTACTATTTTGTGTTTTATGTGTAGTCCTCCTATGGTCAGGAAATTTTATATTTATAAAATTTGTTTTAAAAGAGTTTGATGTATTTACTGCACTATTTTATAGACTTTTATTAGTCTTTTTAATTCTTTTTCCTTTTGTTAAAAAACCAGAAAAAAAAGACTTTTTATTTTTATTATTAACTTCAATAGTATTAGTACCTGGACATTATGGTTTATTATTTTTATCATTAAAGCATACACAAAGCGTTGGAGCTATTTCCGTAGTTATTCAATTAGCTATTCCTTTTAGTATCTTATTATCTTGGATTATATTTGCTGATTCACCAGGTAGAATGAGACTTACTGGTTTAAGTATTGCATTTGTTGGTATTATTGCTATGTTTTATGAGCCAAGTTCATTTAAAAATATTACAGCTTTATTAATAGGAACAGCATCTGCATTTTGTTTGGGATTGTATTTTATTTTAGTAAAAAAGCTAAAAAACCTATCATCATTAAGCATAATTACTTATACCTCACTTTTTGGTCTTCCTTTTATATATATAATAATGTTATTTAATGATGAATCTCTTTTTTCTATTTTAGAAATTAAAGATAAAATGTCTTGGTTCTCCTTTTTATATACAGTAATTGCAGGAAGTATTTTAGGACATGGACTTTGGGCTTGGTTAGTTAAGTGGCAGAGTATTTCATTAATATCTCCTTTTTTACTCTCAGTACCTATGTTTGCTGTTTTTTTATCAGCTATTGTTTTTAAAGAAACTATTACAATAGAGTTTTTATTAACTGCAAGTATAATTATTCTTGGAATTTTTTTAGTATTTATGGCAAAAAAAAACACTAATGTAGAAAAAACATAAAATATTTAATACAAACATAAACGTAAATATAATTAATAATCCAAAATCTTGTTAATTATATTATGTATTTATAAACAAGAGTTAATATTTTTTATATTTAATTAATCATGTTTTCAAATCAATTATCTAACTTAAATATATTTAATATCTT
>JABSON010000341.1 GCA_013215915.1 Campylobacteraceae bacterium
CTTAACCTTTTTTATTATAATAACCATTACAGTGTTATTACTAATTTACGAGCCTTAGATGGTAATGTACAGTACTGTACATCATGTGAGAAACCTTTTTATTCTATAACATCACACCCCTGTACTATAGTATGTAAATTTTGCTTTTTTAAACACGATGATGTAGTAATTCGCAGTAGAATGATTTGTGATGAATGTGGCCGTTATTTTCCAAATAAACTGTGTTATGACAGTCATTTAAAAATAACCAGTGTTCATAAAACACTGTCAACTTGTGAATTTCTACATTTATGTAAAATATGTGGATTAACTTATAAAACAACATCAAATCATGTATGTGGCATTCCTTGTAAAGCTTGTAAAGTAAAGGTGATTAAAAATGATCCTTCACATCGCTGCTTTATGGGCAGTGTAAAAACAGGTAAGAGAAAAAATGGAATAGAAAAAAAGTTTTATACATTTTTTGATGTTGAGTGTTCTATAGAACCTTTCAATAATCTTAGTGCAAAAAGTCGTTTTCTAGGCAGACATAAACCTGTATTAATTGTAGCACAGAGAGTTTGTGTAGAATGTGTAGATGTTTTTATAGCTGATGGTGAATGTTTAACAAATGACTGTACTTTACAGATATTTTCAGGTCTGAATTGTGTTTCAAAATTTTGTCAGTGGCTTTTTAAAAAGGAAAATGAACATTCTATTGTTCTAGGCCATAATAGTTCAAAGTATGATATGTATTTAATTATAAATGAGCTTTTTAAATATGACAAAATTATTAAAGTATTATGTGATGGGTCTAGATATTTAACAGTACAGCTAGTTAGTCATGATATTAAATTTGTTGATACATATAATTATATAAAACAGCCACTACATAAATTTAGTGAAATATTTGGAATATTTGAAACTAAGGGTTATTTTCCCCACTTGTTTAATGTAGCTGAAAATGCTAATTATTTAGGTATTTTGCCAGATGTGAAATACTATTCACCTGATACTATGAAGGGGGATACACATGCTTTAACAGGTGTAGCCACTGGTGAGAGAGGTATTTTTTTAGATTGGTATGATGAAAATAAAAACAGTGTATTTGATTTGAATAAAGAACTTATTAAATACTGTAAAATAGATGTAAACTTGCTTTCTAAAGGAGCCTTAATATTCCATAAATCATTTTATGAATTAACAACTATTGAACCGTTTATTGAAGCTATAACTTTAGCTCAGGCCTGTAATCAATATTTTCGTAATAATTTATTAGAGAAGGACTGTCTAGCCATAATACCGCCTGGAGGTTTTCATAGTGGAATTAAATATAGCATGATATCACAGAAGTGGCTTTTATATCAGGAAATGTTAACAGATTCAAATATTCATAAATATTTAGATAGCAATTCTGAATATAAAATAGACCAATATAGTGTAGATGGGTATTCTTTGTTGAACGATACTATTTACTCGTTCTATGGTTGTTGGTGGCATGGTTGTTGTCAATGTTACTCAGATGACACACTATGTGCCAATGGTACTGAAGCAGCAGAATTATATACTATGACTATGAAACGTAAGGAATTTTTTTTAAGCAAGGGACATAAAGTTGTAGATATTTGGGAGTGTGATTTTAATAGATTATTAGAACAGGATGATAAAGCTAGAAATTTTGTCCAAAATTTAGATATTTCTAAGCCTTTAATTCCAATTTCAGCATCTGCAGGTGGTAGAACAGAATGTTTTATGCTGAAATATAAAATAAAGGCTGGTGAGGAAATTCATTATTTAGATGTGCGGTCATTGTACCCATCAATAAATAAGAATATTATTTACCCAATTAAGTATCCTGAGATAATTAAGAAAGATTTTCTAGATGATATTTCTAAATATTGTGGTCTGATACATTGCAGAATACTACCACCTTTTGGCCTTCACTTGCCTGTTTTACCAAAAAGATGTTCCAAAAAGGACAGAAAATTACTATTTCCACTTTGTTATATGTGTGCTAAAAATAGAGTTTTTACAGACAAGTGTGAACATTCGGAACTCGATCGTAGTTTAAAAGATACATGGGTTTTAGACGAGGTGCTGTTGGCTATAGAAAAGGGTTACAAGATTCTTAAAATATATGAGATCTGGCATTTTCCAAACGTATTAGATCCAAGTAAAGGTGACAGGGGTTTATTTACTCAATATGTGGACTTATTTATCAAAATTAAAGCAGAATCATCAGGTTGGCCGGCTAGCTGCACTACAGAAGAGAAAAAAAATGAATATATTTTAAATTTCTTTAAAATTGAGAAGGTTTTTTTGGAAAAAAAAAATATTAAAAAAAATTTAGGTTTAAGGAATATAGCAAAGACTTGTCTGAATCTTATTTGGGGAAAGTTTCAACAGCAATTAGACAAAGATGAGTT
>JABSON010000342.1 GCA_013215915.1 Campylobacteraceae bacterium
GATATAATAATATTATAAATTATATTTAAACCTAACCCTGATCCACCATTATCCCTATTTGTTGTAAAAAAAGGATCGAATATTTTATTTAAATTGTTTTCACTAATTCCGCAACCTGTATCTTTATAAATTATTTTTAATTCATTGGCAGTTTTTTCTACATTAATGAATATATTTCCTTTTTCTTTTTCTTTAAAGCCGTGAATTAGTGAATTCATTATTAAATTAGTAATTATTTGGGAATAAGAACCTGCGTAAGAATTTAATTTTATATCTGAATCACAAGAAATTGAAATTTTTATATTTCTTTTTTTTGTAACTGAATGAATACTTTGTAAAATTTCATTTAAATAATCCTTTAAATTAAATACTCTTTTCTCCTCGCTACTTTGATCAACAGCTACTTGTTTAAATGACCTAACCAAAGAAGCTGCTCTTTCCAAGTTTTTCTGAATTAGAGAAGTTAAGTCTTTTGAAGAGTTTAGATATTCTTCAAATGTTTCTTGAGATATCTCATCGTTAACATATTCTTTATTTATTTTTATAGTCAATTCTTCTAAATGAGATATCCCTGTTAGACCTATTCCAACTGGTGTATTAATTTCATGTGCAACGCCTGCAACCAATCCTCCCAATGATGCCATTTTTTCAGATTCTATTAATTTATTTTGAGTTTCTCTTAAATTAAGGATTGTTTCTTGTAATTCATTATTAGAACTTGCTAAATCATTATTAGACAATTCAAGATCGTTAGTTCTTTCTCTAACTTGTTCTTCAAGTATTTTTCTTGTAGAAATATCTCTAATAATAGAATAAATTAGGTTTTTAGTTTTAGTTTTTATTCTTAATAAAATTATATTAACCCAAAACTCTTCACCACTTGTTTTCAAAACTAATCTTTCAAAAGTTGCATATCCATTCTTTTTACAAAGATCTAAGTATTTTGAAAACATATCATTTGAGTTTTCTCCATTAGGTTGAGTAATAGGAGCCAAAGACCCAGACGTATGATTAAATAAAGATTCTTTATTTTTAATCTTAAACATCTTTAATAATGAATAATTACAATCAATTAGTTTTCCATCTTCCATTAAGGTTAAACCATCAGAAGTCCCTTTAAATAAAGACTCGAAAATATCTTTTTGTTCTTGTATTTTCAATTCTAATTCTTTACTTTCACTTATATCACGACATAACATATGAATTATATTTTCACCTGAGAACTTTAATTTAGTAAGTACAATTTCAACCCAAAAGACCTCAGAAGATGATTTTTTACTTTTCCATTGAAATCTTTCTACTCCACTTACCAAACAATTTGCTAAGTGTCCTTTCATTTTTTCTATTGAGAGTTCTTTATTCTCTTGATATTCTGGCGCAAGAGTACCTGCTTTAAGTTTTAAGAATTCTTCTTTATCTTTATATTCAAATAATTTAAGAGATGAATTATTGACATCTATATATTTACCATCTTTAATTAACATAACTGGATCAGCAGTATCAGCAAATAAAGATTCAAACTTTTTCTTTTCAGTTTCAACCTCTTTTTTTGTATGGCTTAACTTTTGCATAAAATAAAGAATAGGAAGAAGGATAAATATAAAGGCAATGATAATCTGATATATAATTGATTTATCAATTGCTGTATTAATTTTAGTAGTCAACCATCTATCTCTAATCTTTATTTTTTCTTGATAAGTAATTGATGCAAAAACTTTATTAACAATTGATACGAGAGCAGGATGATTTTTATTTATTAAAAAATGATGTTTAAATTTTACTTTACTAACACCTACTATTTTTAAATCTTTAAAATCATTCATAATATTATAAACTGCAACAGCTTCATGACCTACAAATGCATCTGCTTTGTTTAAAGAAACAAGCTGTAAAGCTTCTTTTATTGTTTTTGTTGGAATAATCTTAATTTTTGGATATTTGTCTCTAATTAAATTATAAGAAGTATAAAATTTAGGAATTGCAACAGTTTTATTTTCTAATTTATTTAAATCACTAATAAAAGATCCATTTGAATTTGTTACAATTGCAAATGAAAAATTAGTATATTCGGAGGAAACTAAACCAATATTTTTGTATTCTTTATTATCATCAATTCCAGGAACTAAATAAATTTCTTTATTTTTAAGTTTTTCTAATACCTCAATCCAAGAATCAGATACTATATATTTAAAATGTAAAGTACTTTTTTCTTCTATAATATTCAAATAATCAGAGATCAAACCATTAAACTTATTATTATCAATAATAGATAAAGGTTTCCAGTTTATTTCAGAGAATGTAATAATAGGATTATTTTTAATAAATTCTTTTTCTCGTTTTGTAAATATTATTTTCTTATCTAAATACTTAAACTCTTTATATTTACTTTTTAAATAAGAATAT
>JABSON010000343.1 GCA_013215915.1 Campylobacteraceae bacterium
AGTAGCTAAATTTATTTGCAGATGTAAAGAAGTTAAAGAGTTATATTTATTAATTTTTGTAGTTAATAGACTTAAATTTAAAAGTAAAAAAATAGATAATAAAATAAATACAGGTATTAATATTTTAAATTTTATATTCATTCTCTTCCTTTAAAGCTTTAGGTTTAGAAAAGTAATAACCTTGGGAGTAATCAACACCAATTTTTTTTAAAACATTGTAAATTTCTTTATTTTCAACAAACTCACCAATAGTTTTAATATTTTGTTTTTTAGAAAATGCCACTATTGTTTCTACAACATTTAATGAATAATCATCTTTATGTATATTTTTAACTAAACAACCATCAATTTTTAAAATATCTGGTTTATAATCTAATAATCTCTCAAAGTTTGAGTACCCTGCTCCAAAATCATCAATTGCAATTTTAACACCATAAGATTTTACTTTGATTATAAATTTTTTAATTAAATTAAAATCTTTCATTTCTTCATCTTCTAATAATTCAAATACTATTCTACTAGCTTGACTTGAGTATTCTTCTAATAATTCAAAAATATAATCTTGTGTTGATTTTTTTTCAATATCTAGAGCAGATAAATTAATAGATATATCTTTTGATGTTTTATTTAAAGCTTCAAATGAATATTTTAAAACTATTTGTGTAATTTGAGAATAATATTTAGCTTTTTTCGCAGTATTTAGAAAATGATAAGGAGTTAAGACTTTTCCTTCTTCGTTAATTAAACGAACTAATACTTCGTATTTTGAAGTTTCCTGTGTTTGATTATCTACTATATCTTGGTAATAAATAAATATTCTTGAATTATCAATAGCATTTTTAATCATTTTTAATGTTTTTAAATTATAGGCAGCTTCTTCTTTTTGTTTTTTAATTAAACCATTTGCAATAATAAAGTCTTGTTTTGTTTTAAATAATTTTTTCAAACCATATTTTGCATTTTCATAAGATGATTCTTTATATGCTAAAGAAATACTTACAAATATATCAAAATCAATTTCGTTGATATCTAAAACTGCTTCAGAAATATTACTTTGAATTTTTAAAGTATACTCTTCTAATTTACTCTCTAATTGAATATCAGAGTTTAAATCATTTTCTTTTAAAATAAGAAATTTTCCATTTCCTAAAGAAAATAATTGTTTATACACAAGTTCGTTTGGAATAAAAGAATGAAATCGTTTAAAAAATTCATTTTCAACTTTACTTGCGATTAAACTTCCATAATATCTTTTTATATCTTCAAATCTTTCTATTTTTATTAAGATTATAATTGGTTTATCCATAAAATCGATTATGTCTAATAATAATCTCTCTTGATTCATTATGTCTGTTATGTCATTCTTTATCGAAATATATTCTATTATTTCGCCCTTTAAATCTAAAATTGGTTTAATTGTAGTTTTTAGGTAAAAAGTTTTTCCTGACTTTGATATATTTTTAATTGTTCCATGCCAAATATTTTTATTATTTTTTACAGTATTCCAAATATCTTCAAACAAATTTTGTGGATTATTAGGATGCCTAATAATATTATGATTTTTTCCAAGTAATTCATCTCTTGAATATTCACATAAAGTACAAAAAGTATCATTTACATATGTAATATTACCAAGTAGGTCTGTTTTAGAAACAATAGCATTAATGTCCGTAACTTCTTGATATTGTTTTAAAAGATTTAAATTATTTAATACTTCATCTGCTAGTTTTACTTTTGAAATAATTTTATTTAAAGAAGATAAAAATTGTTCAATATCAATTGGTTTTAAAAGATAACCATCAACACCTATTCTAATACTATCAAGAAAAAAATCAGATTCATTATGAGCAGATAATACTAATATAGGTATTTCTTTATTATTTTCTCTGATTATTTTTATCATGTCTAAACCATTCATTTTAGGCATATTAATATCAGTAATAATAAGATCAAATGATTCATCATATTTTTCTAGAGCATCAGCTCCATTAATTGCAGTTACTATAGTAGAAAAAAACTCTTCAAATATCATTAAAGTAGCTTCTCTTGCATTATCATTATCTTCGACATATAAAAGTTTTACTTCTTTAGAGCATTTAATAAGTTCTTGTAAATTTTCCAATTATAGCCTTTTTATTATAATTGAAAAATAATAACATAATTATAATAAATAAATAATTATATTTAGTTTATTTATTTAAGTATTATTTTAAATAAATAATTTTTTAATAGAATAAGAGATTAGCTCTTATTCTATATCGTGGTTATCATATTTTTTTGATGATTTCTTAAACTTAATATATAATCCTAGACAAATAATTGCTAGAAGAATAAGTAATATTTTTCCCATTGTTTTCTTATTAAGTAGCCTTAAGGCTACTTAACTAACTCCCTTGCTCCGAT
>JABSON010000344.1 GCA_013215915.1 Campylobacteraceae bacterium
TGATGATATCTCTGATAAATATGTTCATAACTTAAGAAAAATTATTGAATTAAATAAATTAGTATTTAAAGAAAAGATTGCAGAGTTTGAGAAAAAGTTCTCTACACTTTTAGAAGAACTAGTTTTATTTATTGCAGAAATAGATTTAACAGTATCAAATATTAAAACAGCAAAAAAATATAATTATGTATGTCCTAAAATTGTTAAAACAAAAAACGATGATAATTTTATAGAAATTATTGAATTAAGACATCCTATTATTGAAGCTAACGAAGAACAAGGTGTTTATGTTCCTAATGATATTATTTTAGGTGAATTATCGTTGGCACGTGCAGAGTTTAAAAATAATGTAGTTATTAAAAACTCAAATCCAATAAATATGACGCAGAATCAAATGCATGGAATTTTGTTATATGGAATTAACTCATCTGGTAAATCATCTTTAATGAAAGCACTTGGAATTTCAATAATTTTAGCACAGGCTGGATTTTTTGTGCCTGCAAAATCTATGAGATTTAAAATATTTGATTCTATTTTTACTAGAATATCAGGAGCTGATAATATAGCAAAAGGTTTATCTTCATTTGCAGTTGAAATGTTAGAGCTTAAAAATATATTTAATAGAGCCAATAAAAACTCTATTATTTTAGGTGATGAAATTTCTCATAGTACTGAAACTATGTCTGGGGTTTCAATCGTGGCATCAGCTATATTAAAATTAGCAAAATTAGAATCTTTATTTTTATTTGCAACACACTTACATCAATTACCAGAAATTGAAGAATTAAAAAAACTGAAGAATATTATATGTTTACACTTATCTGTTATGTATGAAGATAAAGAAGATAAATTAATTTTTAATAGAAAGCTTCAATTAGGTAGTGGTTCTTCTATGTATGGTTTAGAGTATGCAAAATCATTACATATGGATAAAGAGTTTCTACAAGTTGCCAATGCTATAAGAAAAAAACTAACAAATGATTATTCTTCAATTGAGCGCTTAACAAAGAGAAAAACAAGTAAATATAATAAAGACTTAATTGTAAGTACTTGTGTGATTTGTGGAAAAGCAGTTGATGATGTTCATCATATAAAAGAACAAAACGAAGCTAACGCAGATGGTTTTATAGGTCATATGAATGCAAACCATAAATATAATCTTGTCCCTTTATGTAAAGAACATCATTTAATGGTTCATAATGGAAAAATTAATATAAATGGTTTTATAACAACTTCAAAAGGTTTAGAACTTCATTATACAAAAGCAGAAGATTAATTCTTCTGTTTTATTTGTAATCATAAGCTGTTTGTTCTTGGAATCCAAGTTTTTCAATAGATAAGTGCATTGTTTGTTTATTTTTTAAATAAATTGGAGTACTAAATCCTAAACCAACTCCTGCTGGAGTTCCTGTTGTAATTATATCTCCTGCTTTTAAAGTCATAAGTTGTGAAAGATAAGATATTATAAACGGTATTTTATAAAATAATTGTTTAGTATTAGAGTTTTGGAAAATTTCATTATCTATTTTCAAGACCATATTTAAATTATTTTCATCACCAACTTCATCTTGTGTCACAATGTAAGGACCAATAGGTGAAAATGTATCATTACTTTTCCCTTTTGTCCATTGTCCTTCTCTTTCAAGTTGAAATTCACGCTCAGATATATCATTTAAAATAGTATAACCAGCAATATAATCATAAGAATCTTTTTCATCAATATATTTTGCATCTTTTTATATAACTACAGCTAACTCAATTTCCCACTCAGTTTTACTAGAATTCTTAGGAATCTCAACATTATCGTAAGGTCCTATAATAGAAGAGGTAGCTTTCATAAAAACAACAGGTTCACTAGGAATACTCATTCCACTTTCTTTTGTATGATCAGAATAGTTTAATCCAATACAAACAATTTTCCCAATATTATCTATTGGGGCTAGAAGTTTGTCATAAGTTTTAACTATTTCTAGTTTTTCATAATCAATATTTAAATTAGATAAAAATTCAATAGTTTTATTAGTGATATCATTTACAATTGACGATATATTATAAATTATATTATCAATTTCTACACCTGGATATGTTTTATTGTTTATTGAATACCTTAAATATTTCATTTATTTCCTTTTAGCTTTTATTTAACTTGATTATATATTTAAAAAAAGGAATAATTATATAAATAATTATGAAAATAAAATTATTTATATGAATAACTAAATATATAATAGATCAGGTTTAACTAATTAATATGTACTTTTATTATAAAACTGTACAAAAAATAAAGAATTAGAATATTTAAGGAAACTTCAAGTTAAAGCCCTTGACATCCCAAGCCCATTACCCTATAATTCCCATCCAAATCAAGTGTGACACACACGAAGATATGGATGATCT
>JABSON010000345.1 GCA_013215915.1 Campylobacteraceae bacterium
CTTCACAATGGATATGCGTTTATTGCTTATAAAGCTGGAATTCTAGGATTAATGTTGTTTTTAGTGTTTTTGCTGATTCTCTATAAACAAGCCTACGTTTCAAGTAAAACACCCAAAGTAATAATTATAAATTATTAGATATTCCAAAAGTTAGAATATCAAATAAGAAACTAGTACTTTTAGAAGAAAATTTATATTCAGAATAAATTATTTTGTAATTAAATATTTAATTAGTTTATAACTTGAATAAATATAATAACTTAGAAGAGTTTAATTGAAATAATTTATATTTTTTAAAATTATCTAATTTTTAGTAATTTACTTTTAGCTAAATCATATAGCTTTTAAGCTATAATGCGAAAATAAAGAAAAAAATAAAGGAATTTGTTTAATGAAACACGTACCAATTATAGTATTAGATTTCGGTAGCCAATACACGCAAATCATTGCTAGAAAATTAAGAGAAGCTGGAGTTTATTCAGAAATTGTACCATATAACGAAAGAATAGAAGATATTTTAGCTAGAACGCCTAAAGGTATTATTTTATCAGGTGGACCAGCGTCTGTTTATGCTGATGATTCGTATCATCCAGATGATGAAATTTTTAAATTAGGTTTACCTATTTTAGGAATTTGTTACGGTATGCAGTTAATTTCACAATTTTTTGGTGGTTCAGTAATACCTGCTGATCATCATGAATATGGAAAAGCAAAACTTGAGTTTAAAAATGCAAATAGTCCTTTATTTAAAGATTGTACTGATGAATCTATTGTATGGATGTCTCATGGTGATAAAGTTGATGAATTACCAACTGGTTTTGAAATTATTGGAACAAGTGAAAACTCTCCATTTGCTGCTATTGCAAATGAAGATGAAAACATTTATGCTTTACAATTTCACCCAGAAGTTTACCATTCAGTTCAAGGTAGTAAATTACTTAAAAACTTTGCAAAACATATTTGTAAATGTGAATCAACTTGGAACATGGGTTCTTTTGCTAAAGAGCAAATTAACAACATTAAAAAACAAGTTGGATCTAAAAAAGTTCTATGTGGTGTTTCTGGTGGAGTAGATTCTTCAGTTGTTGCAACACTTTTAGCAGAAGCAATTGGTGATCAATTAGTATCTGTATTTGTTGATAATGGATTATTAAGAGCTAATGAAGTTGAGCAAGTTCAAGCTATGTTTAAACTAAGAGGTGTACCTTTAATTACTGTTGATGCTAGAGAATTATTCTTAGGAAGATTAGCTGGAATTTCAGATCCTGAAACTAAAAGAAAAATCATTGGTGAAACTTTTATTGAAGTATTTGATGTAGAAGCTAAAAAACATGATGGTATTGAATTCTTAGCACAAGGAACTTTATATACTGATGTTATTGAATCAGTTTCTGTAAAAGGTCCTTCTAAAACAATTAAATCTCATCACAATGTTGGTGGATTACCAGATTGGATGACTTTTGAGCTAATTGAACCTTTAAGAGAAATCTTTAAAGATGAAGTTAGATTATTAGGAGCTGAATTAGGTTTACCTACTAAAATGTTAGCAAGACATCCATTCCCTGGACCAGGATTAGCAATTAGAATTATGGGTTCAGTTAATGATGCTGACTTAGAAATCCTAAGAAAAGCTGATGTAGTTATGTTAGATGTATTACATTCAACTGGTTATTATGAAAAAACATGGCAAGCATTTACAGTTCTGTTAAATGTTAAATCTGTTGGTGTTATGGGTGATAATAGAACTTATGACAATACTATTTGTGTAAGAATAGTAAATGCTACAGATGGAATGACTGCAACTTTTGCATATATTCCTCATGATATTTTAGAAACTATCTCTAGAAGAATCATTAACGAAGTTGATGGTATTAATAGAGTAGTTTATGATATTTCATCTAAACCACCTGCAACTATTGAGTGGGAATAGAAATTAATATTAAATATTAATATCTTTTAAATAGGGGAAAAGCATTTTGCTTTTCCCTTTTTTTTTATTTATCTTTTAAATGTATAAATTAGTATAAATTAGATATTCTAAGTAAAAATATAGGAATATATCTAATGCAGTTTTATAAAACACCAAAAGAAAATGAAGTTATTTATCTTGACTTTAATTCAAATTCATTCTATTTAGTTAATATATCAAATTCAAAAGATTCTCTTCTTTGGGCTTTTGAGTTAAAAAATTTAAAAGAATCAATAGAATTAAGTGAATTTTATTCAGAAGACTGTTGTTTTGCATATGATGAGTATGGTAAGTACTATCATATAGATTTTAAAAAACAAAAATATTTATTAATTTGTGATTATGATTGTGATTATATGAGATCAAAAATTATTGTAAATTATGAATCTAAATCTTTTTATATTTTATATGAAAAAGATTATGAATA
>JABSON010000346.1 GCA_013215915.1 Campylobacteraceae bacterium
CATAGTTTTTATCAACCGGAAACATTCGTACTGAAGGCCAAGCATTACCAACATCAGCAAAATAATACTTACCCTCTATATAAACTTTTAATAAACGATGACTTTCAATATTATTAATAAATGATGAATGTAATGTAACTTCTATATTATTCTCTTTGAGAATAGTATAAACACTTAAAGCCTTATCTGAACATGTTCCTCCAAATTTAAATGAAGTAGGAAGAATATTATATTTAAAATACAGATTATGAAATGGTTCTTGTTTGAAACTATCTAATATAATTTTTTCTACATATTCTTTTTTCATATTTTATGAACTTCATTTCTTTTTTCAATTACCTCATCAAAGGTAGGATAAGAATGAAAATAAGTATTTGTATAATCTTTTGAAAAGTGTCTTTTCCAAATAGACTTTAACTCTTCTTTTTCAGATTTTCCATTTTCTCTTAAAATATTTACAATCATTTTTCTAATTCCACTTCCTACATCAAATGAAATCTTTTTTCTATAGATAATTTCATTAGGCAAATCATCTTCAAAAGTTTTTCTTAATATGTATTTATTAAATAAAGTATTATCTTTATTTACAAAAAAATCTGAGTAATTTAAATTTTCAGAATATGAATAAACTTCTTTATCTAAAAAGGGACATCGCATTTCAATTGAATTATCCATGCTTAATAAATCTAATCTACGTAATTCAGTAAATTGCATATCTTCAATTAATTTACTACGTATTTTTTTCCAATCTTCTTCTTTTTTTAAATAGTGATATCCACAAAATAGTTCATCTGCACCCTCACCTGATATAACTACTTTAATTCCATCTTCTTTTGCTGCTTTTGATAATAAGTAAGTACATAAACCATTGCTAATTATTGAAGGGTTATAACTTTCTGAAGCATATACAATTTTAGATATTAAAGTTTTTATTTCATTTTTTGATGGTAAATCAATAAACTTTACATTCTTTAATCCTAGATATTTAATTAAGTTAACTGCATAAGAATAATCATTTGATTCATTCTTAGACCCTAATACATAATAAATCACTTCATCTCTATGTTTCTTTACAATAGAAGCAATAATAGAGCTATCTAGTCCTCCGCTTATAAATACACCAAACTTATCATTTATTTGAGGTAGCCTTTTATCTACAGCTTTATTTATAATGAGGTAAAGAGAATTATTTAAATAATTCTTCTTAAATTTATGATTAAGTAATAATTCTAAAGTAAAATTTTCAATATCTATTTCACATAAACCTTTTGGAATTTCAATAAAATTATCAATCTTAGAAATTACTTTTAACTCACTAGTTATTATATTTAGATTTCCACTTTTAACTAAGAAAAGTGGTTTTTTGCCAATATAGTCTCTTATTGTAAATAATTTATTTGTATTTTCTTCATATATTAGTCCTGAATAAAAGCCGTCTAATTCATTTATTATATTTTTATTTATTTTCTCAAAAAGTGGGTTAATTATATTAATATCAGAAGAACCCAAATATGAGATATTATATTTTGATTTCAGTTCTTTATGATTATATACTTCACCATTTACAACAGAAATATAACCATTAGATTTAAATGGTTGATTACCCTGTATAGTTTTATCATTAATAGATAATCTAGTAAATGCAATACTAAGTTTTTCTGTTTTTATAATCTTTGCATTATCAGGACCTCTATGATTTAGTTTACTGATATTGTTTTCAACAAATTCAAATGACTTTTCACCATATGCCAATAATATTCCACACATAATTAATTACTCACCATCTTTATTTTATTTCTTACTTTCATTAATAGTTTACCTAATATGTTTTTTCCAGAACCATCTCTTCCATCAGCCCAATAAAAATCATTTGAACAATGCTCACATAGTTCTTTTTCTTTTGTATTAAGAAGCATCAGCCTTAAATCTGGGTGCTGCGTAAATTTTGCATATAAAGCTTCATACATTACTGAATCTTTAATATCATCCCAGTTCTTTAACCTTTTTGATTTATTTAACTTTGCAATATCTTTTGCTTTACTTGGTGTATATGATAATCTTATTTTTTCTTCTAACTCAGTATTTATAAATTTTTGTGCCTGAAAATAATGTTCTGTAGTTTTCCAAATTTTATTTCCACAAAAAATAGGATGGTCTGAAAAATTAGATAAGAATCCAAATTCTTCATCAACATTATAAAAGAATATTTTTTCTTCTGTATTCTTTTCTACAAAATATTTAGTACTTCTTCTTTTATTGAAAATATTACTTCTAATATTTCCATCAATATTAAAAGTATGAATATTATTTTCATTCATCAAACAAACTAAGTAATCTAAATCAGCTTTAATATTTTTATTTGAATAACCTCTTGTTAAATCTGTGATATT
>JABSON010000347.1 GCA_013215915.1 Campylobacteraceae bacterium
ATAATATTTCTGTGTATAAATTAAAAAAATACAATAAACTAAAAACATCTAAAATTAATATTGGAGATAGAATTGTTATTAATAAATAGAAAAAATATAAAAAATCTTATTTGTATTTCTTTTGCTGTACTTATATTTACATCTTGTGCTTCAAAGTCTACATATTCTTTTAATGAAAATTATTCAAATACAAGTTCTAAATATTCTAATAAAAATAATAAAAAAGTATATTATAGAAAAATAGCAAAAGAAAAAATTAGAAATTCAAAAGCAATGCATAGAGCTACAATGAGACCCTATAAAATTGCTGGAAAATGGTATCATCCATCTTTAGCTAAGGTTGGTGATGTTTTAAATGGTATTGCTTCTTGGTATGGTCCAAATTTTCATGCTAAAAAAACATCTAATGGCGAAGTCTATAATATGTATGCATTAACAGCTGCTCATAAAACTTTGCCAATGAATACAATAGTAAAAGTTATTAATTTAGATAATAATAAAAGTATCATAGTAAGAGTAAATGATAGAGGTCCCTTTGTAAGTGGTAGAATTATAGATTTATCAAATAAAGCTGCCCATGCTGTTGATATGGTTAAAAAAGGAACAGCTAGAGTTAAAGTAATAATTTTAGGTTTTAATGCAACAATAGCAAATACAAAAAGTGAAAGAGCAGAAATAAAAAAAAGTGAAAACTTCTTTTTACAAGTTGGAGCTTTTTCAAAGTATAAAGGTGCATTAAATGTTAAAAGAAAATTTAATTTAATTTTAGAAAATAATTATCAAGCTATAATAAAAAGATCTTCAAATATTAATAGAGTTTGGATTAAAGGTTTTAAATCTTTAGAAGAAGCAGAAGATTTTAAAATGAATAATGATCTTAACTCATCTGTAATTATTGCGCAATAGGGAATAAAATGACTGAATTTACAAGGCAAACAAAAGAGACTGATATTAAGTGTATAATTGATATTAATGGTACAGGAAAATCTAAAATAAATACAGGTGTTGGATTTTTCGATCATATGTTAGAAGCTTTTTCAAAACACTCAGGAATTGATTTAGAATTAAGCTGTAAAGGTGATTTACACATAGATGCTCATCATACTGTTGAAGACTGTGGAATTGTTTTAGGAAAAGCTTTAAAAAAAGAAATTTTTCCAATTAAAGCAGTTGAAAGATATGGTAATGCAACTGTTGTAATGGATGAAGCAGCCTGTACTTGCGCATTAGATTTATCTAATAGACCTTTTTTAGTTTATGAAAATAAATTAGTTGGTAAAGTTGGTGAATTTGATGTGGAATTAGCAGAAGAATTTTTTCATGCACTTGTTATGAATGCAGGAATTACAACTCATTTAATTTGTGATAGAGGAAGAAATAAACACCATATTTTAGAAGCTACATTTAAAAGTTTTGCAGTAGCATTAAGAAGAGCCTTAGTTAAAAATGAAAGACTAGGAATCCCTAGTACTAAAGGAATTTTATGATTGAATTAATAGTTTTTGATATTGATGGAACTTTGACAGATGGTAAAATTACTTATACTAATAATGGTGATGAAATAAAGTCATTTGATGTAAAAGATGGTTTAGCAATTGCAACTTGGACTAAAAAACTTGGTAAAAAAGTTGCTATTATTACAGGTAGAACTTCTAAGATAGTCGAAAGAAGAGCAAAAGATTTACAAATTGATCATTTATACCAAGGGATTCATAATAAAGACGAAATTATCGAAAAAATATTAAAAGAAGAAAATATTACTTGGGATAATGTAGCTTGTATTGGTGATGATTTAAATGATTATAGAATGCTTAAAAAAGCAAAACTTTCATTTTGTCCTAATGATGCAGTAAAAGAGATTAGAGATCTTGTTAAAGTTATTTGTAAATCAAATGGTGGATCTGGAGCAGGGCGAGAAATGATTGAGTATATTTGTAAAGAAAATAATCAAGAAGAGGATTTTTTAAACGCATGGTATTAAAAGTTTTTGTATATTCAATTTTATTTATTTCTATATTCTTTTTAATTGGTGATGTAGAAAATAAAAAAGATAAAAACATTACTTCAAATGAAGTAATGTTATCTTTTAAAAATGCTACTATGTACAGCCTTAGTGAAGATAAAGTAAATAGAATAATAAAAGCACAAACAGTTCTTCGGTATAAGACTAAAGATGTAATGCATAATGCTACAATACTATTATCAAATGAAGAGATTAAAATTGATGATGAAATAAAAGCAGATATTATGATAAAAAAAGGTAAAAACTACTCTTTTTTAAATAATGCTTCTTTTAAAAGATCAGATTTTATATCTTTGTACTCTGATGAACTTTTTTATAATGCTAAAAATGGTATTATTACAAATACAAAAAAATATAATGGT
>JABSON010000348.1 GCA_013215915.1 Campylobacteraceae bacterium
AATTTGAATAATTTACCAGTTACAGAAATACATTCTAATATAACAATAGAAGAAAGAGATGCTATTTATACACTTGGTAAAAATGAAAATATCATAATTAAAAAAGCAGATAAAGGAGGAGGAATCATTATAATGGATAAGAGTTATTACATTAGAAAGGTGACAGATTGCCTGGACAATATAAATGTTTATAAAAAATTGGGAAAAAATATAGACAGGAAAATAATGCATAGGATAAAAAATTTAACACAAAAATATAGAAGCTGTTTTGATAAAAATGGAAAAGAAATTAAGTATATCTCTAATTTTGATTTTAAGACAGCCAATTTTTATGGTCTTCCCAAAATTCATAAAAGTCAAATCATAAAACAGGAAATGAAAAAATGTAGTAAAAACTATATTAAAATAGATAAAGATTTTGATTTACAATTTAGATTTATTACTGGGGGACCTATGTCACCAACTAGTAAGTTGTCAGAATTGTTGGACATTTTATTGAAACCGTATTATTGTATAATAACTTCATATATAAAAGACTACACAGATTTTTAAAATAAACTACCAATGTTTATCAAGGACGTAATTAATGATATTTTAATAGTAACCTGTGATATTAAAGACATGTATACTAATATTAAAAAGGACTTAGGTTTGAAAGCCATTAGATATTGGTTATATAAATATCCATCATTATTACATGAAAGATTTAGTATAGATTTCGTGTTAGAAGCTTTAGAGTTTGTTTTAGATAATTCCAATTTTCAGTTTAATAATAATTTTTACTCACTTATTAGCGGAACGGTCACAGGAACAAAAGTAGCTCCAACATATGCAAATTTAACTGTGGCCTTTCTGGAAATAAGTCTTTATGATAAAGTCAAAGAAATATATGGCGAAAATATACAAAAGTATGTTATTTCAAATTGGAAAAGATTTCTTGATGATGGACAAATCCTGTGGAAAAAATCTTTTGGCAATATTGAAGATTTTGTTAATATTCTAAACAGCTTAGATAATAATATTCATTTTACTCATGAATGTAGTACCACAGGATTACCTTATTTAAATTTATTTTTATACATTGAAAACGAAAAGCTTCTAACAGATATCTATTATAAGGATACTGATAGCCATGATTATCTGCCTTTCTCCTCCTGTCACCCTAGACACACCAAAATCAATATTCCACAAACTTTGGCCAGAATTATTTGTACAGTAGTAGATGACCCAAAAAGGAAGCAGTTTAGATTGATGGAACTTAAAGCTTGGCTAAAGAAAGCTGGTTATCCCATATCATTAATCGAATCAGCTTTCTTAAAAGTTAATAAAGTTGATCAACTCACTCTTCGTGCCAAAGTACCTCCAAAGAGTGAAAATTTATTAGTGTATGTTGAAACTCATAATCCTAAAAATCCAAAAGTTTTTGAACATTTATCCAAATTTTTCAATTTTCTTAAATCTTTTGAGAGATTTTCAAAACTATTTGAAGGTACAAAGTTAATAAGGAGTGAGAGACAACCTAAAAATCTGGGTCATCTACTACAACACTCTTGTGTAAATTTAGATAAACCAAAGAATGGTTGTCAGAAATGTAATAAAAAAAGTTGTGGAACATGTCAATATATTTTAGAAACTGACAGTATATATTTTAGTAGATTAGATATTTATTTTAAATTATTGAATGCTTTTACATGTGAAAGCGGTAATATTATTTACAAAATAACTTGTAATGGGTGTGGTGAATTTTATATAGGATTAACAGTAAATTTACGTCACAGAGTAACTAATCATAAGTTTTGTTTATTCAATGAAGCGAGTAGGATTCAAAAAGTACACAGGCATATTCATGATTGTGCAGGATCTATGTTGGTTCCATTTTCAATTGTCCCATTTTATAAAGTTAAACGTGACACGAATGTAGCACGCCTTTCTACTGAAAGCTTTTTTATACGTAAATTCAACCCCCGGCTAAATAGAGACAAATAATTACAACATTGCATAGCACAGAAGATTGTAATTTTGGGTTAAATGTCTGTATGGAAAGTGATTATAAACACATAAAAATGGAGAGGTATAACAAACTAAATAAATTTATTGTGATTTTATTATGATTTTAATATAAAACCTGTATCTGTATGTATTTAATTATTTTAGCTATATTTGATAAATCTAAATATAAAGATGAAACATGTTATAATATAAAGCTAATATAATATAATCTAGTTTTATTGATCTCATCAATTAAGAAGAAAACATAGAAAATGATACCAAACATGGTATCTTTATCATTTGTAGTTTTCCGGATATTCAGGCGGCAATATTTGCGGAATTCGATGGTAGCACTTTGAATGCTCCTACCTGCTCAAATACGAAGTTTACA
>JABSON010000349.1 GCA_013215915.1 Campylobacteraceae bacterium
AACACTTAAATAGTATAAATGAAAAAATATTTGAGATAGAAAATGAATTCAAAGTTCTAATATCTTCAAAATATAAGTCTTGTAAAATTATGGATAAATTAGTAAATATAATATGTTGTAATTCTAATACAGTAATAAGACGAGAGAAAAGAATTTAATAAACAACAACTACACAAAAAAATAATAAACTCTAAAAAAAGAAGGACATATTATGAAAAATCTAAAATTTCTATTTCTAGTTTTACTGGTATCTATATTTATAGGTTGTGGACATTCTTCATCTTCATCAAAGGACACTGTACAAAAGTCAGAAGCTAAGTATAAAGTCATATTCAAAGGTAATTGGACTGATAGTACATTTGCTAAGAATTTTCCATCAAACGCACACTTCTCTCCAATTGTAGGAGTAAGCCATGATTCAAGTACAAGAATATTTAAAGTTGGTGATAAAGCTACAGCAGGTGTAATTGAAGTTTCCCAAACTGGTAAAACTGATATTATTTCAAATGAAATATCTGCTTTAATCTCTGATGGGTCTGCTGATATTAAAATTCTGACAGAAGTAATATCATCAGGTAATAAAGAATTAGCTTTTACAATCTCTGTAAATTCTTCTCATCCGTATATATCACTTGTAACAATGTTAGCTCCAAGTCCAGATTGGTTTATTGGAATTAATTCTTTAAATTTATTAGAAAATGGAAAATGGTTAAATTCTAAATCAATTAATTTAAAAGTATATGATGCAGGTAGTGATTCAGGCCTAAAATTCACTTCAAGTGATTTAAGTACGAATCCTAAAGAAAATATCACAACTCTAACTACAAATAGTGTAGATGCAGATTTTAAAGAAGGTGTGCATAAAGATGATTCAAATAGATTTATTGCAAGTATTAATATTATAAAAATTAACTAAAGAATATAAAATATTATAGTTTCATCTTAAAAGATGAAACTATAATTTAAACTAATTTCAAATAATCAAGCGTTATACATCTCTCACATTGATTAATATCTTCATATTCTAAAGAATTTATAGTCATTTCTTTAAAGATTTCTTTTATAAAAGAAATTGCTTCTTCATCTGCTGAGTAAACTAAAGACTTATTACCATCATTACCTAAAACCACTTTTTGTGTTTTAGATAACAACTCTTGAGTATTTTTATTCCAATATAAATCAAAAGCCTCATTTTCACTAAGTTCTTCAGATCTATGATCCCAATCTACACAAAGATCAGGAAGCAAACCACAGGTCTTAATATCGTCAAAATCCATTGTTATTCCATATAGTGTCATAATGTGTTCCTATGTTTTATTTATGTTATATCTTAGCAAAAATAATAATAAATAATTTTTATATTTATTAATTAATTTACGGACCTAAGCTTTTATATTCTCATTTTTAATTGTATACTTGAATACTATCTTAAAAGGCTTTAATAATGCAAGAGTATAAAAAAGAAATAGACTTAATAATTAATGAAATCTATCTTATTCAAACAATGAATTTAGACAATAAAACAATTTTAGACTTGGGTTGTGGAGAGGCTAAAATCTCTAAAGAATTAAAAAAGAATGTATTAAATATAGATATATTTGCCTGTGAAGTTGATTCTATTCAATTAGCAAAGAATATTAAAAATAATGAATTAATCTCAAATGAAGATGAAAAAATACATTATAAAAACTATCCAGCAGAAGAGCTAAAATTTGAAGATGAAAAATTTGATATAGTTTTTTTATTTAAATCATTCCATCATATACCATCAAATAATATGAAAAAAGCCCTAAGTGAAATAAAAAGAGTTCTAAAAAGAAATGGATTAGTCTATATTTCAGAGCCCCTATTCCAAGGAAAACAAAATGAACTTGTTTCTATTTTCCATAATGAACAAAAAGTAAGAGAAGAAGCATATAAAAATATTAAAGAAGCAGTTGAGACGGAAGAGTTTAAACTATTTAAAGAAATATTCTTTAAAACAGAAGTTCAATACTCATCTTATGAGGACTTTAAATCTAAACAAATGAACTTATCTTATAATGAAAATAGTATAAATACTAATATTTATAAAGAAGTAGAAAAAAAATATAACGAATACTCACATAATGGAAAAGCAGAATTTTTAAAACCATTTAGAGTTAATATTTTACAAAAGATTTAATATAAGAATATTCTTTTTAGATTTATTAACTTTAATTTTTATTTCTTGTACAAATAAAAATAGTTAAACCTATAATATAAAATCTAAACATTATTATACAAGCCATGTTTCATCTTATTCAGACTATTTCTTGAATACAAAAGTATATGTTAAAACAATAAAGTATATAAAAAGAGTTTTGATTTTAATAGAATAGAA
>JABSON010000035.1 GCA_013215915.1 Campylobacteraceae bacterium
AACGTACCGGTTTTGAAAACCGGCGAGGGTTATACCTCCGGGGGTTCGAATCCCCCACTCTCTTCCATATAAAACTTTCAACAAACAATCAATTAAAAACTTCAAATAATAATCACACAAAACAATCTAAATACAATTAAACTATTATAATTATAAAATATACATATTAATCAAAACTCTTTGTTCTAAGCACTTTAAAACTTATTTAAAGATATGCTCAGATACATCTAATACTATATACTCAAAACATTCATCATTTATTTTAAATTCAAATTCTTCATCTTTTTCTTTGAACAATAAAACCTTACCTAAAGGAGATATATTAGAAATAACTCCATCACTTGGACTTGCTTCATATGTTCCTAATATAGAATAAGTTACAACTTCATTAGTATCAAGGTTCTGTATCTTAACACATGATCCAAAGTTTACTCTTCTATGATTTAAAGTCTGAGTTTGTACAACTTGTGCAGTGTTAATGATTTTCTCTAAAAACCTAAGTCTTTTATCAATATTACGCAACATTTCTTTTGCTGAAATATATTCAGCATTTTCACTTCTATCTCCAAAAGCTGCTGCTATTTCTTTTTCTTTAACCCAATGTGGTTTTTCAATTTTGTGTAGATTATTAAATTCTTTTACGAATTTTAAGTAAGCATATTCACTAAGTAGTTTTTTATTCATATATTTGCCTATAAGAATATAATCATAAGGAAAGCTCCCTATGATTTATATATTAAGATTTTTTAAGAAAACAAGTTAATAAAACAATTTTTGTTCCATTAACTCTACCTTCTATTTGTTCAGGATTAGTAGTTAAAGTAATATTTCTAACAGCTGTACCTCTTTTAGCAGTAAAACCTGCACCTTTTACTTCTAAGTCTTTAATAATAGTAACAGTATCACCAGCAGATAAAATTACTCCATTAGAATCTTTATGAATAATTGCATCTTCATCTTCTTCTTCAATTCCAGCATCAGCCCATTCTTTTGTAGCATCTTCTAAATAAAGCATATCTAATAACTCTTGAGGCCATCCTTCTGCTTTAATTTTATTTAATACTCTATATGCCATAACTTGAACAGCAGGAACTTCACTCCACATAGAATCATTTAAACATCTAAAATGATTTGCATCTATTTTAGAATCATCTAAAATTTGTTCATTACAAGTACCACATAACATAAGAGCTTGATCAACAGTCCCATCAGATGGTGCTACTTCGAAAACTTTTAAGTCTATACTTGAAGAACAAAGTTCACATGAACTATTACTTCTATTTATTAAATCTTGCTCTAAGCTCATATTATAACCTTTTGTTTTTCGCATTATACCCTTTTGCTCTATAAAAAAAGATTAGTTTAAAATTAAAATCAAAAGTCTAAAGTAAAGTTTTCTTTAATAAAGTCTTTTTTATCAAAATCTCTAATTGATCGACTACTATTATTAATATCTAAAGAAGTACACCAATCACTATCAAGTTTTAATATTTTAACTTCTCCTAAATTATTTGAAAGCTTATTCCAATTTTGTTTATTGGGTAAAATTTTATTAAGTACTAAAACAGCTCTTTGAGAAATAGAAGTTTTCGCAATAGAATTTCTCTCACCCCATTTAACAATATAATCTTCACAAGAATATTTATCTTTTCCACTTGGTTTATCTAAAAAAGCCACATCTCTTTCTAAATCATAATGATATTTCATTAAAAACATTTGTGATAAAGTAGCAGTATCTTCGTATATTGTACTATAAGCATATAATGAAGATGCATAATCATTTTCATAAAAAGAACCGATTTCTTCTGCTGTAATGTTCTTTTGACTGGAACTTGCTTCTTTACCTTTATACATAACTTTTCCAATGCTTAATAAATCTTCTGATTGTAGGGGATATGAATTATCTAATTCTATTGATACTCTTTTGTTTTTAATATTATAAAGTGCATCATTTACACTTAAATTATTATCCAAAGAATTTCTCAGATAAAAAGGCAAATAATCATTGGCATGAGTTAATTCATGATACATTAAACTAGCAAATCTTAATTTAATATCATCAAGTGTTCTTATTTTATTTGAATCCAGAGAATCAAAAGAATAGGCCTTTTGATTATTTTTTACAAATCTATTAAAATTCTCAAATTTTAATTCATCTCCATACGAAGAACGATAATCATCTTTTACAATAATTGTTTTAGATTCAAGAGGATTTAGCCATAAATAGCTTGGATCTAAATAAATAGCACCTGTTTTACTCCAATAAAAAGATGGTTTTATACTATCTGCAATTACAATAGCTGTTACAGAACCTAATAAAAACTTTATATCATCATCTAAGATATCAAGAACTTCTGAAAATCTCTTTCCCATCCAATCATGAGAAACAAACACCCTCTTCATAATCATATCTTTCGTGATAGAATTGGTATTTGTACCTATAAAAGGAAGTTTCAGTAAAGAACAAGAATATGATGACTTCGTATCTTCTAAACACTCTTTTAATATATTAGAATATTTAGTATTTTTTTTGTATGCATAAGAACTAGCTAAATCACTATCATTATTCACAGCTGTTTCTCCATGTTTTGAAGAAGAACCACAAGAAATAAATAATAATGAGACAAAAGATATTAAAAAAACTCTATTCATAATAACTCCAATTATTTTATTTATATACTATCTAATGTAAAATATATTTATCCACATAATTATAAATAAGTCTATAAATATTTTATCTTCATCTTTAAATTTCTTTAAATAAGTATTTAATCCATACTCAAGTACTTATATATGTAACAATAATGAGTTTTTAAATCTAAATAAGAAACAAAGAAAAGAAATTTCAGTAAAACTTAATTTATTTTCTATATCATTTATATATATTAAAAAAAGGAATGAACATGAAAATAATTATATTGGCAATTATATCGGCTTTAAGTCTTAGTGCTATTTCTATGAATGATATAGCAAGAACACAGTTAGATGATACTCTAAATGATTCAAGAACAGCAAGACTAAAAGAAGTTAAGTATGGAAACACTGAAATTAAAGGACTTGAAGTTATTTGTGGAAAAGTAAATGATAAAAATACTTATGGTGAATATGAAGGATTTAAAAAATTTGTTATTATAAATAAAAATGTAAATATTGATAATAACAAATCTAATTCTATTTTTGAAGTAAAATATAATTCAAAATGTAAATAAATTTTATATATGAGATGTAATTATTAGGCTAAATAATTCACATTCTCATATAATAAAATGATTATTCATATAAAGCAACTTTTTTTAAGTACTCACTTATTTTAGGTAAATTATCTTTTCTACACACCAAACATGTTGGTATATCAACTATTTTTTTATCTATTATTGTAGTTTTCACTTTATCTAAATATCCATATCTTTGAACTATAGATTTAGGCAATAATGTACTTCCCATTCCAAGTTCAACACATGCAAGAATAACTTCAAAATTGGCCATTTCTAAGACTTCATAATCTTTAATGCCTAAGTGTACATAATATTCTTTTAGACCATTAAAAAAAGCACAAATGCCCTTATGTCCTAAAATAGTGTGTCGAGAATCTTTATATTTAGATTCAACATACAATAATTCATTATCAAATTTATTTAATAATAATAAATCTTCATGAGTTGGCACATTATTTATAAAAGCTATATCTACTTTATATTCTAATAACATCTTTTTTAAAGTAACAGTATTATTAGTAACAAGTTCTAATTTTATATCTGAATGATCTTTATTTAGTTTTTTTAATAAAGGTATTAATCTTATTTTTGTATTTGAATATGTTGAAGCAATAATAAGTGAATCTTGTTTTTTTATATTTCTAATTTTATATTTTGCTTCTTTTATTTTATTTACAATTTCAATAGCAAGTGGTAAAAGTTTTTCACCTTCTTTAGTTAGTAAAACACCTTTAGGAACCCTATGGAACAAGTCAAATGCTAAATTCTTTTCTAATTGTTTAATTCTTAAACTTACGTTTGTTTGTGTAACATTTAATTTTTTGGCAGCCAAACTTATACTTTTATTATAAGCTACTTCTACAAAAATCTTTAATAAATTTGAATCCATATAATCATCCTTTATATAATCAATAATTATTCATTATTTGACATCTCATAATGAATAGTAATACAATACTACTTAAATAAAGAATCATTTTAAGGAGAAGATAAAATGAAAAATAAACAAATATTAAATCTTTTAAGAGAAGAAATAGTTCCAGCTCAAGGATGTACAGAACCAATAGCAATTGCTTATGTAAGTGCAAAAGCAAGAGAGACATTAGGCTTATTACCGAGTAAAGTTAATATTTACATATCTGGAAATATGATAAAAAATGTTAAATCAGTTGTTATTCCTAATAGTGAAGCTATGGTTGGAATTGAAGCCGCTGTTGCATTAGGTCTTAGTGCGGGAGATAGTAAAAAAGAATTAATGGTAATTAGTGAATTAACAAAAGATGATATAAAAAAAGCAAAAGATTATTTAAAATCTAATGTAATACATGTAATACATGATAAAACTACAGTAAAGTTATATATCAAAATTGAAATGTTTCATGGAGATAATTCTTCATTAGTTGAAATAAAACATTATCATACTAATATAACAAGAATAGAGAAAAACTCTAAAATACTTCTAGATCAAATATGCAATGATATTGATTTTAAATCTAAAGAAGAAGATAGATCAATATTAAATATAAAATCTATTTACAATTTTGCAAAAACATGTGATATAAAAGATGTAGAATATTTATTTAATCAGGTAATTGCATTAAATTCAAAAATTGCAAGAGCTGGATTAAATGAAGAGTTTGGTGTAAATATTGGAAGCTTAATACAAAAGAATATGAATGAAGGTTTTTATGGAAAAGACATAAGAAATAAATGTGTCTCTTTTGCAGCAGCTGGAAGTGATGCAAGAATGAGTGGCTGTTCATTGCCAGTTATGACTACAAGTGGAAGTGGAAATCAGGGAATGACAGCTTCTTTACCAATTATTAAATATTGTAATGAAAAAAATCTTTCAAAAGAAGAATTAATTAGAGGTCTACTATTTTCTCACTTAGCAACAATACATTTAAAAACAAATATAGGAAGACTTTCTGCTTATTGTGGAGTAATGTGTGCTGCTAGTGCAGTTGCAGGTGCCATAACATTTTTAGAAAATGCAGATTATGACACAGTAGCAAATGCTATAACTAATAACTTAGGAAATGTATCTGGAATTATATGTGATGGTGCAAAAGCTTCTTGTGCAACAAAAGTAGCAACAGGACTATATGCTGCATTTGACTCATCAATGTTAGCATTAAATCATAAATACTTACAAGGAGGAGATGGTATCATTTCTACAAATGTAGAAGATACTATTAAAAATATTGGTGTACTAGCTCAAAGTGGTATGAAAAAAACAGATGAAGTAATTCTAAGTATAATGCAAGATAAAACTCAAAAATAAAATTAGATAAATAAGAATCTAAATAAATATTTAAGATTCTTATTTATTTCTATCTTTTAAAACTTATATAAATAATCATGTTATTTGCAGGAATATGTATTCAATAAAAATTTAAAACAGATATAATTTCACATCAAAGTGTAAGTTAAGAAATTTATTTATATTTATAAAAGATTATAAATTCTTATATTTTAATTAACATTACCAAACAATAGGCATAAAATGACTAATATAATTAATAATAACAACAATTTAGAACTTGAAAAAAAATCAAATAAATTAACTGCTCACCAAAATGAAGTATTTAATAAAGTCACTGATTTAATCGAATCAAGAGTAAAATCTGTTTTAAAATCCAATAATATATATGATTATATGCTTTCTTTAACAGGTGCAGCAGGTACAGGTAAAACATATCTAACGACACAAATAGCCAAATTTTTAAGAGATAAAAAAGATAAAGATTTTTCATTTACAATAACAGCTCCAACACATAAAGCAGTTGCTGTTATATCTGCTATGTTAAGAGAACACAAAATACAAGCATCTTGTAAAACAATTCATTCTTTTTTAGGTATTAAACCATTTAGAGACTTTGATAAAGGAATTGAAACTTTTAAAATTGATAAAACAAAAAAAGCACACGATAGCGCTTCTATTTTAATAGTTGATGAAAGTTCAATGATTGGTTCTGAATTATTTGAATACATAAAAGAGACAATAGAAGAAGAAAGAGTTAATTTTGTATTTTTTATAGGAGATCCGTATCAATTATTACCAGTTGATAATAGTGAAAATCAAATATATAAATTAAGAAATCAATTTCAATTACAAGAAGTAGTTAGGCAAGCAAAAGATTCTTATATTATTAAAATTGCTACAAAATTAAGAGAAAGAATACAAAATAAAAACTTTATTCCTTTAGGAGATTTTTTTGCAGATAATTATCATGAAGATTTAACATTCTTTAATAATTTTAAAGACTTTACGGATGATTTTCATAAGAATGAAGAATGGTATAAAGAAGATAAAATTATTGCAACATATAAAAACAAAGATGTTGATTCTTTTAATTCACTAATTAGAGCTAAGTTCTGGGAACAAAATGGAGTTTTTAATCCCCCTACTTTTTTAAAAGGTGATACTATTCGATTTCGAGAAGCTTATAGTATTAATGATATTTCTTTATATCATAATGGTCAAGTTGTAGAACTTCAAAGTGCTATTTCAAAATATCATGATACTTTAGGAATATATTTTTGGGAATGTAAAGATATTGGAGCTTATGAGCAACAAATATTTAGAGTTCTAGAACCTTCAAGTGTTAAAGTTTTTAATGATAAATTAAAAACTATTGTTGCAGCTGCTAAAAGAGCTACTCATCCTCAAAAAAAAGAGTTATGGGTAACCTTTTATGCTGTTAGAGATATGTTTGCTGATGTTCAATATGTACATTCTTCAACTATTCATAAACTTCAAGGAAGTACTCACGAAGTTGCTTATATAGATCTTTTTTCTTTATCTGATAATAGATACATGAGTGATGAAGAAAAATATAGATTAACTTATGTTTCAATTACAAGAGCAAGTAAAGATATTAAAGTATTTATGCCAAGATTTGAAACAAATCATAAAAAAGCATTAGTAAATGTAGCAGATGAATTTGCATCTATTGATGATGTATTAAAAAGATTAAATTTTTAAAATTAGTAAATAAACCCTTATTTATATGAGTATATAAATAACGGTTTTATCTACTTGTATTTTTTCGTTCTTGTTTTTTTTGTCTCTTTATATCTTTTTGACGAATATTACTGATTTTTTCTTTTTCCTCTTTTTTACTAGCTAGTTTTTTTCTAATAAAATAAACTATTGTTGCTGATACCAATAATGAAATAAGAAATTCAAGTTCAAACATATAAATCCTTTTTATTATAGTGAGTAATTTTTAGAAATCAGGCATAAAAAAAGCCCGACATAAATACCTAGTGGTAACTATATCGGGCTTTCAATGGTACGCCTGGCAGGATCCGAACCTGCAACCGCCGGGGCCGAAACCCAGTGCTCTATCCAGTTAAGCCACAGACGCATTAATCATTGAGCTGGAATTTTAGCGAACCTATCCTTTAGAATAGATTATCTAAAATAATAAATACAAAAAATATAATTCCTAAGTATCCATTTACTGTAAAAAAAGCTTTATCTATTTTTGTAAAATCTTTATTTACTAAATAATGTTCGTACGTCAACATCATAGCAGCTATTACTACAGCGATATAAGCAAATAATCCAACATCTGCTTCAAGCACAAATAACGCCCAAAATATAACTGTTAAAATATGTAATATTTTTGAAAATAACATTGTTTTTTTAGCACCAAATTTAGATGGAACTGAATGAAGTCCAAGTTTTGTATCAACTTCAATATCTTGTAATGAATATAAAAGATCAAATCCTGCTACCCAAAACATAACTCCTGCAGATAAATATAAAGACCATAAAGTAATAGTCTCAGATACTGCTACAACGCCAGCAATTGGAGCAAGGGCTAAAGATATACCTAAAATTAAGTGAGCTAAATAAGAAAATCTTTTAAAATAAGAATATGAAGCAATAATTAATAAAATAGGAACAGCCAAATAAAATGCTAAATCATTTACAAAATATGCAACTAAAATAAATATAAAAGCATTAATTAAAAAGAATACTAACATTGATTTTACAGATATTCGTCCATCTACACTTGGTCTATTTGCAGTTCTTGGGTTTAAAGCATCAATATCACGATCTAAATATCTATTGAATCCCATTGCAAAGTTTCTAGCACTTAGTGCTGCTAATACACCTAGAACTAATAAAGACCAACCAAACCAACCTTTAGCTGCAACAACCATTGCTATAAATATGAATGGAAGTGAAAAGATTGAATGTTTGAACATTACTAACTCGTTAAAATCGTTTAATAATTTGAATAATTTTTTCATTTTGAGAGTTTATCTAATATTAGATTTATATTTAATTTTATAGCTTTTTAAAAGATATAAAATTAGACAACAAACATAAGTTTTGCAATTATAACTATAAGAATAGTTACGCTTAGTGCAAATTTATGAAAGTGTTTCATAAATGCAAAAGGTTTTCTTTTTGTAAATTTACAAAATAATGAATATACAATTCCAGCTGCAATTAAAAGTACTAAAAATATTTTTAACATTAAAAGCTTTTGGAGAGATGTTTCAAAATACCCTAAACTTGAATTAACATATTTTGAAAACATCATTCCACCACTTGCTATTAATACTAATACAGTTAATGGAAATATTTTAATTGCCCTAGATCCAATTGTTTCTTTAATCTTTTGAACTTCATCATTAGAGAATTTAGAATTTAATACTGGTAACACAAAAATATCTGTAAATATAAATCCTATAAAAATAATTGCACATAATAAATGAATAATTAGAACGAGAGTATAAGTTTCCATAATTAACCTTTTTTTAATTTAGATAATTATAATTAAGAAAATATATTTTTGCATTGATATTTATCAATAAGCTAAAAACTAAGATATTTTGATAAAATACATTTATGAAAGAAATAGCAATTATAGGACCAACAGCTTCAGGAAAAACATCTTTAAGCATAGAAATGGCACATAAAACAAACTCAATAATATTATCAGTTGATTCATTATCTGTATACAAAAATATAGATATAGCATCTGCAAAACCAACACTTAAAGAAAGAGATGGAATTAAACATTTTGGAATAGATGAAGTCTATCCGAACCAAAAGTTTGATGTAATGGAATTTATTGCTTGTTATAAAAGAGCAAAAGCATATGCAAAAGATAATTCAAAGAATTTAATTATTGTAGGTGGAACTGGATTTTATGTTAAAACACTATTAGAAGGTATGAGTGAAGGAATAAATGAAGAAGTGCCTTTAGAGTATTCAATATCTGAGACTTATGATCTTTTATCAAAGCTTGATTTAACATATATGCAAAAAATAGAAAAAAATGATTCTTATAGAATTAGAAAAGCTTATTCAATATATAAGATATCAGGATTAGTTCCAAGTGAATATTTTTTAAAGAATAAAAAAACTCCAATTTCTAAAGATTTAAAAATATTTGAAATTATATGGAATAGAGATGAATTAATTCAAAGAATAAAATTAAGAACTAAAATTATGTTAGATGATGGTGTGATAAACGAAGTTATAAATTTAGAGAAAAAATATACCAGAGAGCCAAATTCAATGTCTGCCATTGGAATAATAGAGACTCTAGATTATTTAGATGGTAAAATTTCAAAACTTAAATTAGAAGAGAAAATAGCTACAAATACAGCAAGACTTGCTAAAAGACAAGCTACATTTAATAGAGGTCAGTTTAATGATTTACAGATTAAAAACTCTGTTGAGAACTTAAATAAAGACATTCTTAAGTTCTTTTAGGTATAATCCTGCACTTAAATAAAAAATATACTAATAAAGGGCAACACCTAGACTTGACCTTTTGTTATATATTAAAATAATAAAAAACCAAGGAAATAAAATGAAAAAAAACATTCACCCAGATTATAAAATTTGTGCAGTATCTTGTGCTTGTGGTAACGCTTTCGAAACTAGATCAACTACTGAAGTATTAAGAGTTGATATTTGTAATGCTTGTCACCCATTCTTTACTGGTGAGCAAAAATTAGTTGATGCTGCTGGTAGAATTGAGAAATTCAAAGCTAAATACGACTTAAAAAAATAGTTAGTTTTTAGATGTTAATATTAGTTCCGACTCCTATAGGTAATTTAGAAGATATTTCTAAACGAGCAATCTCTGCGCTTATGGAAGCGGAACTAATTCTTTGTGAAGACACTCGTGTTACAAAGAGACTACTTTCACTTTTAAGTGAAAAAGAAAATATCACATTTTCTTGTACTGAATTTAAATCATACCATTCACATAATGAACAACAAGTTTTAAGCACACTAAATAAAGAAGATTTTGAAAAAAATATTGTTTATGTTTCTGATGCTGGAATGCCTTGTGTTTCTGATCCAGGAGCATCTTTAGTTGCTTATGCTTTAGAAAATCAAATAGCTTATGACGTACTTCCAGGTGCGAATGCTGTTCTTACAGCTTTTGCAATGAGCGGATTTATGGATACTAAGTTTACATTCTTTGGTTTTTTAGATCATAAAGGTAAAACTAGAGTTTCTCAACTAGACAGAGTTATGTCATCATCAATTTTACCAATTCTTTATGAATCTCCCCATAGATTGTTAAAGACTTTAGAAGAAATTAAAAACATTGACCCTAATAGAATAATATTTGTAGCAAAAGAGATTACAAAAAAATATCAAACAGTATATAAAAATACAGCTGCAGAAATTTTTAAAGAATTAAAAGATACAAATATTAGAGGTGAATGGGTTTTAGTTATAGAAGCAGTACCTACAGATGGCCAAGCTATCACTTTATCTGATTTAGAAGAATTAGATATCTCTCCAAAAACTAAAGCTAAATTAATTGCAAAATTAAAAGGCTTAAAAACAAAAGATGTTTATCAAGAACTTTTAGCTAAAATCTAGCTATGATAATATATGGAAAACAAATCGTACTATATGTACTAGAAAAACACGCTGAGCAAGTTGAAGAAGTTTACTTCGCAAAAGATATCGACCAGAAATTATTTTCTAAGTTTTTAAAACTTGGGAAAAAGATTCATAAAGTTGATAACATGAAAGCTCAAGGTATGGCCAAAGGTGGAAATCATCAAGGTTTCTTAGTAAAATTAAAAGAATTTAAATTCGCACCAATTAAAGAAGTTAAAGACTTTAACTTTGTTTTAGTTCTTGATGGACTAACTGATGTTGGAAATATCGGAGCTATTACTAGATCTGCTTATTCTTTAGGTGTTGATGCAATTATTTTAACAGGTCTTAAAAATGTTAAAATGTCTGGTGTAATTAGAACATCATCAGGTGCTGCGTTAGATATGCCAATCGCTTTATACAAAAGTTCTCAAGATTTAGCAAATGAATTATCACAAACAGGTTTCACTTTAATTGGTGCAACTACTGATGGTGTTGATTTAAAGAAATATGGGAAAATCGAAAAAACTGATAAAGTTGCAGTTTATTTAGGTAGTGAAGGTGAAGGTCTTTCTGGAAAGATCAGAAAAAAAATGGATCTAAAAGTTTCTATCGGAATGGAACATGAATTTGATTCATTAAATGTTTCAGTTGCAGCTGGAATACTAATCTATAACTTAAAGAGATAACATGCTTAAAGCCATTTTTATATCATTTTTACTTACATCAGTACTTAATGCTTCTGCATTAATGAACAAAATTGAAAATTTAATGGGGGAAAAAGAGTATAGAACTCATAAAAACCTTATAAATTTTTTATTTAAAAAAGAATCAAGATATAAAAGTGGTAATAAGATTTTGTATATACCACTTATAAAAAAACTTCAAGATAATGGTTTATTAAAATTAGGTTTGCCTTATCCCCAAAACATTATTTTAGAGTTTAAATCATCAAGTGATGCAATAAAAACATTAAAAATCTTTAAAAACACACTAAAATCTATTGGTTATTACTACTATTTTATAAAAAAAATGTCTTATAAAAAAGATGGTCAATTAGCATGGACAATCCAACTCAAAACTGAATCAGCCATTAATCCTTTGATTTTATCAAAGGAATTGTTACGAAATTCTTGTAAAGTTATCGATATTACTAGAGATTTAGACAACAAATGGACATATGTAATCGATACCAGATTTGGCAAACTTTTTGAAGCAAAAAAAGTTCTTAGCAATGAAATGATAGTACTAAGAAAACCTTTACGACCATATTTTTTAGAAATAAATGCTAATTCAAAAAGCATTGATATAAAAAGTATTTCATCAAATATTTGGTTTCCTTATCTTGCATTTTATGATAAACACTTAAATATTTTAAAAGTAGAAAAAAGAGATATTAGAACAAAAAAACTATATCTTTTATTACCAGAAAATACAAAATATATAAAAATTAAAGACCAATTCTCACTAATTAATATTAAAAGAGGTCTAAGCATTACTATAAAGGAATAAAATGTTTAAGGAAATTGAATTCGAAAGAATGAAGAGGTTACCAAATTATGTTTTTGCAGAAGTTAATAACATTAAAATGGAAGCAAGAAGAGCAGGAGAAGATATAATTGATTTCTCTATGGGAAACCCAGATGGTCCTACACCTAAACATATAATTGAAAAATTAAAAGAAACTGCTGATAAAGATAAAAATCATGGGTACTCCGCATCTGCTGGAATTTATAAATTAAGATTAGCAATTTGTAATTGGTATAAAAGAAAATATGGCGTTGATTATTTTGATCCTAATAAACATGCAGTTGCAACTATGGGTTCAAAAGAAGGTTATGTTAACTTAGTTCAAGCTATTGTTAATGTAGGGGATGTGGCAGTTGTGCCAGATCCTACTTATCCTATTCACTCATATGCATTTATGTTAAGTGGTGCAGCAATTCATAAATTTGAACTTGGATTTCATGATGATTTTAGAGTTGATGAAGATCTATTTTTTGAAAGATTACAAAAAACTTTAGATGAATCAATACCAAAAGTTAAATATGTATTAGTTAACTTTCCTCATAATCCATCATCTGCTACAGTTACACCAGAGTTTTATCAAAGACTTGTAGACTTAGCTAAAAAAGAAAGATTTTATGTAATCTCAGATATTGCTTATGCAGATATTACTTTTGATGGATATAAAACTCCTTCTATTTTTGGAGCTGAAGGTGCGATTGATGTTGCAGTTGAAAGTTTTACATTAAGTAAATCATATAATATGGCTGGCTGGAGAGTTGGTTTTATGGTTGGGAATGAAAGATTAATTGGAGCTTTAAAAAGAATTAAATCATGGCTTGATTATGGAATGTTTACTCCAATTCAAGTTGCAGCTGTTGTTGCTCTTGATGGTCCACAAGAATGTGTAGCTGAACATACTGAAAAGTATAGAGTAAGAAGAGATGTAATGATTGAAGCGTTTAAAGAAGCTGGATGGGAAATGAATAAACCTAATGCTTCTATGTTTATTTGGGCTAAAATACCTGAAAAAGCAAAACATTTAGGTTCAATGGAATTCTCAAAACAATTATTAACAGAAGCTAAAGTTGCTGTAAGTCCTGGAATTGGCTTTGGTCATTATGGTGAAGGTTATGTAAGAATTGCTTTAATTGAAAATGAAAAAAGAATTAGACAAGCTGCAAAAAATATAAAAAAATATTTAAAAACTTTATAATAAATAGGAATTAACATGTTAAAAGTAGGAATAATCGGTGTCGGAACTGTTGGTGCAAGTGTTGCAAATATTTTAAAAGATAATGCAGATATTATAACGGCACGAGCAGGAATGCAAATTGTTCCTATTATTGGACTTGTTAATAATCTTAAAAAAGAAAGAAATGTATCAATTACTTTAACTGATGACTTAGATAAAGTATTAAATGATGACTCAATAGATGTTATTGTTGAACTTATGGGTGGAATTGATAAACCTTTAGAAATAGTAACTCAAGCTTTAAAAAATGGTAAATCTGTCGTAACTGCGAATAAAGCATTATTGGCTTATCACAGATATGAATTACAAGATTTAGCAGCAGATACACCTTTTGAGTATGAAGCAGCAGTAGCTGGTGGAATTCCAATTATTAATGCTTTAAGAGAAGGATTATCTGCAAATCATATTATTAGTATTAAAGGTATTATGAATGGTACTTCTAATTATATGCTTACAAAAATGATTAATGAAAATGTTGATTATGATGTAATTTTAAAAGAAGCACAAGATTTAGGTTATGCAGAAGCAGATCCAACATTTGATGTTGGTGGTTTTGACGCAGCACATAAATTATTAATTTTAGGATCAATTGCTTATGGAATTGATGCAAAACCTGAAGATATACTAATTGAAGGAATTGAAAATATTTCTCCTGCGGATATTGAATTTGCTAAAGAATTTGACTATGCAATTAAATTATTAGCAATTGCTAAAAAAGTAGAAAGAGAGATTGAATTAAGAGTTCATCCTGTTTTAATTCCTAATTCACAAATGATTTCAAAAGTTGATGGCGTAATGAATGGTATTTCTGTAATTGGAGATAAAGTTGGTGAAACAATGTATTATGGACCAGGTGCAGGTGGAGATGCGACAGCTTCTGCTGTAGTTGCAAACTTAATTGATATTGCAAGAAAAGGAAAAGGTTCCCCAATGTTAGGTTTTGAAAAAAACAATGTTGAGAAACTTACTTTAATGTCAAAAGAAAATATCAAATCAAAATACTATATTCGTTTAGAAGTAGAAGATAAAACTGGTGTACTAGCTAGAATATCTTCATTACTTGAAGAAAATGGAATTTCAATTGAAAAAATTATTCAAAAACCTCTATCAAATGATTCTTCGAATTTATTCTTAGCAACTCATATTTGTTTAGAGAAAAATATAACTAAAGTTTTAAAAGCTTTAACAAATTCTAAAGAAGTAAAAACAAAACCTGCAATGATTAGAATAGAGGATTAGTCCTCTATTTAATTAAGCCAATTTTACTAATTAGCTTAAGGAAAACACATGTCTACAAAACATCTACTCACAGATGATATCCCCTCTTTATTAAAACAAATAGCAATTCCAGCAAGTACAGGTATGTTTTTTAATACTATGTATAATGTTGTTGATACATTTTATGCAGGATTAATTTCAACCCAAGCAATTTCAGCCCTAACTTTATCATTTATGATCTTTTTTGTAATTATTGGATTTGGTTATGGATTCTCATCTGCAGTTACCTCTTTAATTGGAAATGCTTTTGGAAGGCAAAAAACGCACTTAGCTTCAATATATGCTCACAAAAGTATTTTATTTTTTGTAATATTAGGTTTTTTACTTATGATAGTCGGATTTTATATTTCTCCATATTTATTTGCATTACTTGGTGCAAAAGGCTCATATCTACAAGATGCTAATGATTATATATCTGTAATCTTATTTGGAACTATATTTTTTATGATTAATTTTTCTTTAAATGCTATTTTAGTAGCAAGGGGAGATACAAAATCTTATAGAAATTCTCTTATTATAGGTTTTTTTGCAAACTTAATATTAAATCCTTTATTTATTTATGGTTTTTTATTTATTCCAGCAATGGGAATTAAAGGTTTAGCACTAGCTACTGTATTAATTCAAGTTTTTAATAATATATATTTATTATATAAAGTATTACAAACAAAACTTATTCACTTTGATAAGCTAGAATATTTTTTACCACATCTTCGAATCTATAAAGATTTTTTACAACAAGGAACAGCATCTTCACTAAATATGCTTATTATGTCATTTGGATCTTTAATACTTGTATATTTTGTATCTACTTATGGTGTTGATGCAGTTGCAGGGTATGGAGTTGGTTTTAGAGTTGAACAATTAATGTTATTACCAGCGCTAGGATTAAGTACAGCAGTATTAACACTAGTTTCTAATAACTATGGAGCAAAACAGTATGAAAGAGTATATGAGATAGTTAAAAAAGCTTTAATATATGGTTTTTCTATTTCTACATTTGGAATTATATTTTTATATATCTTTGGGAAGTCTTTAATTTCACAGTTTGATGATAATATTAATGTTATAAATTATGGTTATGATTATATATTAGTAGAAGTATGGATCTTTTATGCTTATATAGTATTGTTTATTGCGGTATCAACATTACAAGCAATAAAACAAACTAAAATGATATTTTATATAGCTTTATATAGACAAATTGTAGCAAAACTATTAGTTTCATATTTAGTTGTTATATATCTTGAATTAGATTTTATTTATTTATGGATGGCAATATTAGTAATGATATATTCAGCAGCAATATTTGCATTTATTCACACAAAAAATAAATTAAAACTTTTATGTAAATAAAAAAGGTTTATCCTTTTTTATTACATAGAATTTTTCATTGAATCTTTTTTATCAATCATATCTTTATGCATTGAATCTTTTTTCATCATACCATCGTCTTTCTTTTCCATCATAGTATCATGCATTTTATCTTTTTTCATCATCGCATCGTCCATTGAAGATGAAGAATTTGAACAAGCTACAAATAAACTAGCAATAGCAATAGATAAAACTATTATCAACTTTTTAGAGATTCCATTTTCTTTTAACATTTTAAATCCTTTGTTTGTAGATGAATGATTATAGAATTATATTGTGTAGTGAATGTTAAGAAATAATATTTTTTATGATTTGTATCTGTAAGATTGATAATTTTAAGTAGTATCTTATTTATGGATTATTATTTAAAGTAATTATGATTATTTAATATTTGTTAATTGGTTGCGGAAACAAGATTTGAACTTGTGACCTTCGGGTTATGAGCCCGACGAGCTACCGAGCTGCTCTATTCCGC
>JABSON010000350.1 GCA_013215915.1 Campylobacteraceae bacterium
TTTTGTCTTTATAAATGTTTAAATGATTTGAAATTACACCATGAAGTGAAATATAAATTCCATTATCTATTTCTGCATTTAAAAAACCGTATGAAGCTGAAAAATTCATAACTGCCTCAGTAATAGAAATGCTCATAGGAATCATGGCACCAGTAATTACGACTTGCTTATTTTTAATTCTTTGATCTAAATAAGAAGCTGTTTCACTCATAGTATCAGTTCCATGAATAATTATTATTTTTTCATTTTTAGCTTTATTAATATTCTCTATAATAATATCTCTATCATCATCATTTATTTCTAAAGAGTCTTTTGCTAAAATATTAATTATCTCAAAGTCAATATTATGAGTCCATTTTAAAATTCCTTCTAAAGATGAAGCATCTGATTTTACGTCTAAAGCACCTTTTAATAAATTATATTCTTTATTAAAAGTACCTCCTGTATTAATTATAGTAATTTTCATTAATGACCTTGTTTTAAAATATTTTCGGGACTAATTAGTTCATCTAATTGTTCTTTTGTAAATAGTTTTTGCTCTAATACAATATCATATACTCTTCGATTAGTTATTAAAGCTTCTTTTGCTATCGCCGAACATTTTTCATAACCTAAAATAGGATTTAAATATGTAACAATAGTAATTGAGTTTAAAACATTAGCCATACAAACATCAGCATTTGCAGTAATACCTGTAATACATTTATCTGCTAAAGTATAAAATGATCGTCTCATCATATTAATAGATGTGAAGAGTTTATATGCAATTAAAGGTTCAAATACATTTAATTGTAATTGACCACCCTCACAAGCCATAGAAATAGTAGTATCAGCACCAATTACATCAAAACATACTTGATTTACAACTTCAGGAATAACAGGATTAACTTTTCCTGGCATAATTGAAGAACCAGGTTGTAAAGGTGGTAAATTAATTTCATTAAACCCAGCACGTGGTCCTGAACTTAATAGTCTTAAATCATTACAAACTTTTGAAACTTTAATAACTACTCTTTTTAAAATTCCTGAAACATGTACAAATACTCCTGTATCTTGTGTAGCTTCAATTAAATTACCTGAATTATCAAATTCTACTTCAGTTACATCTCTTAAATGTTTAATAACTACTTTTCTATAAGTAGCTTTTGTATTAATACCAGTTCCAATAGCTGTAGCTCCTAAGTTTACTTCTTTTAATAAACTTTGTGCTTCTCTTAATCTAAAAATATCTTCATCAATCATAATTGAATAAGTTTTAAATTCTTGACCTAATGTCATTGGAACAGCATCTTGAAGCTGAGTTCTTCCCATTTTTAAAATATCTTCAAATTCGTTTGCTTTTCCATCAAAGGAATCTCTTAAATATCTTAAAGATGATTTTAGTTTATAAATAAGTTCATGTAAAGTGATTTTAATAGCTGTAGGATAAGCATCGTTTGTACTTTGAGACATATTTATATGATTATTTGGATGTAAAATATGATAAGCAGCTCTTGGATGACCCATAATTTCTAAAGCTCTATTTGCAATAACTTCATTAGCATTCATATTAGTTGACGTTCCAGCACCACCTTGAATTGGATCTACAATAAATTGATCATGAAGTTTACCTTCAATAATTTCATCACAAGCTTGAACTATTGCATCTTTTTGAACATCGCTTAAATCACCTAATTCATGGTTAGCTAAAGCACAAGCTTTTTTAACTTTTGCTAAAGATTTAATAAAATTTGGAAACAAAGAAATATTTGTTCTTGTAATATCAAAATTCTTTTTTGCTCTTAATGTTTGTATTCCGTAATATGCATGTATATCTATTTGTTTTTCACCTAAAAAATCTTTTTCAATTCGAAAAGCATTTTCCATAATTTTATTCCTATTTTAAAATTTTTATTTCTGGCAGAATGGTACAATAATAAAGTATCAAAAAAGTGTACATTTATTCAATTAATAAAATATATCCTTCTTGTGGTACATTTTTTATTATGCTAATAGGAATTTTAAGTCTAAGCTCTTTGATAAAAGATTTTAAAGCATGGCTTGTCATAGACTTTTCAGGCCATAGTTCTAATTCAATTTGTTCGTATGTAGTTATATTATTTTTATTTAAATATAACATTTTTAAAAAATCTTTTTCTCTTTTTCTTAGAGGAATTCTATCAATATTTTTATAAATCAATTCACGAGTATTAATATCTAAAAATAAATCATTATGTAGAAATAGATTATCATTATTAGATATCTTTAAATACTTAGAAAGTGCTATATTTAATTTAAATAAATTTAATGGTTTAACAATAAAATGAGATATATTTAAATTTATTAAATCCATTAAATATTCTTCATTTGAGTATGCACTT
>JABSON010000351.1 GCA_013215915.1 Campylobacteraceae bacterium
ATCAATATGAAGACGGAATCGTACGGTTCAACTCCTTTGGTTCAAGCCAAACCATCGCAAAAGAGCAGCTCAAAGTGGCCATTAGCTCTAATTATCCTCGTTGTCACGTTCATTGTTTGCGGTTATTATTATTCTCCAAATCCTACTGTAACATTGATTTACACTTAGAGTCTTATATAAATTATTTATATAAGATTCTGCTTTGAAGTTTATCGTAGTTATATACATCATCTCTGAACTGTAATTTACCTTTATTATTTACCCAAGAAGTTAAATAAATTAAATGCACAGGTATCTTTTTTGATAAAGATATATCTTTTTTCTCTATATCTTTTAAAATTTCTCTACTTTTTTTATAATTAATATTTTTATCTAATGAAGCTAAAATCTTAAGAAGTTCATGAGGTTTTTTTACTCTTACACAGCCATGAGAGAATGCTCTATTTGGATATTTAAATAAATATTTTGATGGAGTATCATGTAAATAAATTGAATATTTATTAGGAAACATGAATTTTATTTTACCTAAAGGATTGTCTTTACTTGGAATTTGAATGAATCGCATAGGTGCAGAAAATGAATTTCCTATTAAATCAGTATCTAAATAATCATTCCAATCAATATTACTCGTATCATATAGTTTTGAATTATGATCCCAATTTTCATGTATTCTGATGCCTCTTGGCTCTAAATAGAATGGGTTCTTAACTAAGTTTGGTATTATTTCTTTTTTAACTATTGTTTGAGGTATTCGCCAATAAGGATTTAAAACTATATATGAAATTTTATTAGAAAAAATAGGAGTTGGAAAAATCTTTTTACCTACAATTACATCTATTTCTAATTTAAGTTTGTTTTTGTCATATAATTTAAGTTTATATTCTGGAATATTAACTATTAAATGTTTTGTGCCAAGTGTTCTTGGAATCCACCTCATTCTTTCATAATTTAATCTTAATAATGTTAATCTGTATTTTGCAGAAATATTTAAAGACCTAATAGTTTTATAGCCTGCTTTTCCATCAGCTACTTTTCCATGATTTTTTTGGAAAAGTTTAAGTGCTGTTTTCATATTTTGATCAAAAATATTTTCACAATTTTCAATATTTATATTTGTTTCTGAACAAGTTAAATCTAAATTAAAAGGTTCTTGTTTTAATCTTTCTCTTAATGTATTTATATTTATTGATTTTGATCCAATTTTGGGATAATACTTAAATCTTTTAACTTTTACAAATCCACCCTCTTCTTCAAGGTCTTCGTAAAAAGATATGTATGATCCAAATTCTGCAGCTTTAGGGAAAGTAATATCAACAGAAGTAAAAGCAATTTTAAGATTTGAATGTTTAATAGATTTTTTTAGAAGTTTTTTATTGTTTTTTCTTATTGAATATTTTTCCCAAATAGCTGAGATTTCTTCTTTTTCGTTGATTTTACGTAAAGATATGGAAAATTTTTTCCAATTAATTAAACCATTTGCTAAAAAACTCATATACCTATCATAAATTAGAGTAAGTTCAAAATCTAATTCAACAATATTAGAACTAGTGGTTGATTCTAAAACTTCAAAAATTAGTTTATCAATTTTTTTAAAATTGAATAATTTATCTATTTTTGGTTTTAATACAGGATCATTTTTAATAATATTCATAAGATCATAAGATAGTTTTTTTACACCATATTCATCTACCCAAAAAGTTTTATATTTATTAAATTTATAGTAAGTTTTTAAAATTCTTTTTTGCTTTACTTTATGATTCTTATATAAATTTTCTTTAATTTTTAGAGATGTTTTAGTATTGAAGTCATCAATATAATCAACTTCAGGAATAGAAGAAAACAGAAATAGTGGTAATAATATTAATATTAGTTTATACATAACAAATCCTATCACGTTTTAAAAATTATATAATTATTGTATTTAAAATAATACTATAAATTACTTTAACATTAATTATTTGTAAATTATTTTGTTTTGTCGAGTGTATGTCAAAGCATCTGGTTCAAAAATAGGAAAACTATTAGTTAAACTGTTATATTCTTCGCTTAATAATGCTTTAGTACTTAATTCAACTCTGAATGCCTCAAAACTCTTATTTGCAGGTTTATTTACTCTTCTGTTAAGTTTAAATTCATTATTAATTGAAGTATTAGCTATTCTATTATTTGAAATTGTCATATTTTTCCATTAGTCTTTTAGTTTTGTTATGATAACTAAATAATCATAAAATAAGATATATTTTTAGTTTAATTAAATGTTATACTTTATTTAATTAAACTATTTTCTTCATACAATAAGTTTTAACTTTTAAAAACTATCAATATCTACATTCTTATTAAGTAAAATTCCAATA
>JABSON010000352.1 GCA_013215915.1 Campylobacteraceae bacterium
TTAAATAAATTAATAAAAGATCTAAAAGACTTAGAAGTAAAACAAAAAGATTTAAACTTATTAAAATCAGTTAAAGATGAATATAAATCTTTATATGAGAAAATTAAAGTTCATATTATAAATAAAGAACAAATAATTAAAAAAGAAGCTTTAGAGAAAGAACAACTAAGTCTAAGAGAACAGTATTCAAAAGCTAAAAATGATATTTCTATTCTAGAAAAAGAGTGCTGTGAATATGATAATTTAATTATAAAAGATAAAAACTTAAGTTTAGATCTTAAAGAGTTAAAAAGTATTTTAAAAGAAGAAAAAGAAAAAGAAAAAGAAATACAAATATTAATTGCAAGTGAGAAAAATATAATATCTCAAACAAATGAAAAGATGCTCCGAATACAAGAATTAGGTAAAACTTCATCTTGTCCTATATGTACTAGACCTTTACTTGATGAGTATGATAATGTATTAACTTCTTTAAATGCAACTATTAATGAAATACAAAAGAATAAAATAGATTCAGAACTTTTAAAATTAGAAATATTATCTTCAAATATAAAAGACTCTGAGCTTAAGTATGAGACTTTTAATTCTGAGTATATACATTTATCACAAAGAATCAATTTAATTGAGAGTAAAAAGAAAGATTTATTATTCTCACGTGAGCATTTTGAGAAAGTTAAAACTCATGGTTTAAAAAATAAAGAAGAATTAGAATTACTTAAAGACTATGTTTATAGTGAAGATGAACATAAGAGTGATGCAAATCAATATAATGAATTAAAAGAAAAATATGAATATGTTCTAGAGTTGGAAACATTAATTAAAAGAGTTGATATCTTAAAAGTAGAAGAGAGTAAAACTAGAAAAGAATTAAAAGACTTTAATGAATTAAAAATTATTCAAGATAAACTTTTTGAAGATATTATTTATATAAAAGAAGATCATACTAAAGAAGAAGTACTATATTCACAAGTAGAGAATAAAGTAAAAGAAATAAATACAATTATAAATAATCTTAAAGTAGAAATAGCAAATATTCAAGGTGAAATAAAAGTTAACCTAAGTATTTTAGAAAACAACTCTAAGCATAAAAACAAAGTTAAAGATAAACAAAATGATCTTTTAGAATATGATTTAATTAAATCTTCACTAACAGAGTTTAAAAGAAAACTAAATGCAAAAATCGCTCCTAGAATCAGCGATATTTCATCTAAAATGTTCGCAAGTATTACTAAGGGTAAATATGAGCATATAGAAGTAAACAATGATTTTGATTTCTTTATTTATGATAATGGTAAAAAATATCCAATTGAAAGATTCTCAGGAGGAGAAATAGATTTAGCTAACTTAGTTTTACGTATTGCAATTTCAAAAACTTTAAGTGAATTAAACTCTTCATCTAGTATAGAATTTTTAGCTTTTGATGAGGTATTTGGAAGTCAAGATGAAAGTAGAAGAATGGAAATTATTGAAGCATTTCATACTATTAAAGAACAATATAGACAAATATTCTTAATATCACACGAAATAGATATAAAAGAAATGTTTGAAACAGTTATAGAAGTATAATGGATTTTTTAATTAATTCTTGGTATAACTTAGAGCAAGAAGAAAAAGACTATTTTCAAAATAAAAGTAAAAAAGAACTTCAAGACAGATGGAAAACTGAAGAAGGAATAGAAATAAGAAGAAGAATCATAGAAATATGTTTTGCAAGAGGTAAATCAAAGAACTATGCTCCTTATGTTGGATATTGTACTTCTTCTGAATTTAAAGATGAATTATTATTAGATTTAAGAGGATTAGATTTAAGCGATTATTCAAATCTTTTTGATGATATTATTGTTACTTTGGATTTTTCTTTTTGTAATTTAGAATTCTCAAACTTCTCAAATTCAGAATTGTCAAAATGTAACTTTAGACATTCAAATTTAGCTTCTAGTGATTTCTCAAATACTTTATTAGATGAAAGTGACTTTTCATCTTCTAATTTGTCTTATTGTAATTTTGAAAATACACAATTAGAAGAATCTAATTTCAATAATGTAAATATTAATCAAATTAATTTAAAAGACGCTAACATAAACGATTTAGTATTTAATAAAAAAATAGTTTTCGAAGAGATAAATGTAAAAACTATAAATGATTTAAATAATTATTCATTTATTAAGTTTATAAATAAGAAGAACAATCTTATTAAAAATAAGTCTTATTTATCTAAGATTTTAAATTTTGTTTATAAATATACTTAAGTCTTGATTTTTTCCATAAGATATAAAATCTCATAAAAAAGATAGCTAAAAACATTCCGTAAAAATAACAAAACAGAATAATGAAATTCATATTTTAAATCATT
>JABSON010000353.1 GCA_013215915.1 Campylobacteraceae bacterium
CCAATTAATTAACTAACTGACTAGATGGTCAGTATTAGTAACAAGAAGATTCTTCAAGACTGGTTTCATTGTTAAAAAATTGTGTTCTTTTCCACCTGATTAAATAAGATTAAAAATATATAAACTACATATAAAAAGTTAATATTTAGCAGGGATATAAATCCCATGCTATAATTTTAAATTATAAGTTAAAATAATTTCTTATTTAATTCTCTCTATTGTAATAGAGGCAGCTGGATTATCCCACTTATAAGAAGAGTTAAGACCTGAAGTAAGTAAACCATCATCTTTTGAAATAATACCCGTATGAATACTTACAAAATTATTAATATCATTTCTAATTGAAGAAAAACCTTCCCCTCCTAAACCTGGCACAGTACTAGTTAATTCATCATTTTTTTCACTCCCTGCATCATATACATTTAAGAAAAATGTTTTTTTTCCATTAAAATCTAAGTCAATATCTTTTTTCCCAATAAAAGCATCATTTGTACTAACTAACATTGATAATACATCTAATCTAATATTTTTAGCTCTTACTTTAAAATTAATAGATTTTGTTTTTCCAGGAGCAGTAAGACCTTCAATATTACTAGCATAAACAACATTCTTAGATTCTGCTGCTGCTTTAATTTCTAAAGGGCTACCAGATTCTGCTAAATTTTCTAAGGCTACACTTGCTATTTTCCCAATTTTATATGTAACGTAATTTGTACTTTTATCTTGAATAATAATACTAAGTGGTGCCATGGCTTGAGCAGCAGTTAGATTGGTTAAGCTTATTTTATATTCTCTTGCACTCTCACCACAAGCAACAAATAATGTAGAAATACCTAATATTAAAAATACTGATAAATATTTTTTATTTAACATAACAAATCCTTATTTTACTGTTAGAGTAACTTTTGCAACAGGATTTAACCATCTATGTTTAGATATATTTAAATCACTTTTGCCACCACTTGAATTATCATCACCTAAAGTACCTCTATGAACATGAACAAAACCTTCAGAAGTATTTGTAACACCAGATCCACCTGTACTTCCAGTAGGAGGTCCTGGTATACTTGATGATAATTCATCGTTGGCTTCACTTCCTGCATCATAAGCATTTAGATAAAAAGTATATACACCTTTTTTATTAGGTATTAAAATATTATTTAATCCTATAAAAGCATCATTCGTAGGTAGTAACATGGAAAGTACTGATAAATTAGTATTTGATTTTGATATATTTGTTATATTAGCTGTAGTGCTTTGTCCTGCTAGTAGTAAACCACCATTTGGATTATTATCATATTGAGCACTTGTACCTATTTTACTAACTAATAAACTTATATCACCACCTTCAGCTAAAGCAATTAGTTCTGCACTAGCTTGTATTCCTAAAGTAAATGTTTTGGAAGAACTTTTATGTGTAGAGACCAAGAATGGAGTTAAACTTATACCTTTTGTTAAATTTGTAATTTTTAAAGATATATCTTTAGCCCAAATATTGGCACCTAATAACAAAGAAATAGCAATTGTTGCTAAAATAATTTTTTTCATTTTCTATCCTTTTAAAATATATAAATGAATTATAAAATTATTTTGTTAAGACTTTATGTAGTATTCTATTTATTGAAGACTTAGAAGAAAAGTATATTAAAAATAACATACTCTTTATTTGGCATATTGATTATAATAGTTTATTAGATTATTAACTACATCAGAACTTTCAATGCAATCAATAATATTCATAACAGGAACAGGAAAAAATGGATATTGACATAATGATGGAATATTTGAGTACACTATTGAACAAGTATCAGGATTTGAATTCTTTTTATATGATAAAATCATATAGTTCTTTTGTTTATAATCTAAAAAAACTTTAGAGTTAACTTTTAATTCAGCAGTCACATAAGCAATAGATGCATAAGAATGATAAGCTAAAAGAATTTGTTCAAAAGTAAATTCAGTACTTGAAAATTCTTTGATTTTAATTCTAAAATACTCTTTTTTCTCAAAATTAACTAACGCATCTCTATCTTCAATAGAAGAGTTTTTCCATATATCTAAAAAGTTTCTTTTTAAGTCTTGAGTATTATATATTTTTTGCATATCTTATAATATCAGAAATGCTATTTAATATAAATTATATTATTTAGGAATTTTAAGTTTTATAGAAATTCTAAATTCTGCACCTATATAATCAATATTTTCATGCTTAAATTCAATATTTTTTACTGAAATATTTCCATTTAGTTTATTCTCTAAAATATCCTCAACAAGGTATAATCCTATACCAATACCTTCTTTTTCATTTTTTGTTGTAAAATATGGCTCAAAAATTCTGTTTATTATTTCTT
>JABSON010000354.1 GCA_013215915.1 Campylobacteraceae bacterium
TTACTCCTTAGAAGGTCTATAAAAATGGTAGTTTTATTAAAAATTTGGACCCCTTTTTTCAAAAAAAATCATTTTTGGAATTTTTTTCTTTTCTTTGAAAAAAATATTTTATTATGTGAAAAAATATTTTTTAACACTAAGTGGCATACACCTACGATTCAGCGCCGAGGCGGTTTCTATAGAGGTACTAACCGGTCCTGTATTGTTATTAATTTCACAATCTCCATTGATCTAATAATACCCATCATACATTGTTTAAATATAATCAATTTTACTTTGTTTCAGTAAACAATATATGTATGCTGAATTTTTACTGTAATTTTTACATATAAAAGAAGTTGAAAACATATTTCTCTGCAACACCCGTCCTGCTGATATCCGAGGCCATGTGGGGGTATGTCAAGACTAATGTTTGGTACATAGTCGGATTAATTTTCCATCATTCTATAAATCCATCCTGCCGTATTTAATGTTGTCTTCTTCTATCTCTAGTACTGTTGCATGAATGGGCGGTGTTTTCTGGTGTTAATGATTTTTGTCAGTGCAAGGCAAGGTATTGGACGCAGGCCAGTATAAATAATATATTGGTTATTTTTGGTAAAGTCACACAATAGCCCACATGCCAGCAAACTGAGACTTAAAACCCAATTAATTAACTAACTATCTACAGCTCTACAGATTTATAAATGAATGTTGTGAGACTATGTTTAATGTTATTAATGTATAATTGTATGCATCCGATACGTTTCCTCATCTTAGAAGATACCGTACTAAACTCTATGGACATATATTATGATTTATGTCACATATTCTTACCAGTCACAGCCTAGATCACAGCAGAGACACGGTCCTATCTACACACCTGATGATGGAGTGCCTCGTCATGCACTAAACATTCCATTTCACCTTTTTACACTCATTTTTTTGTATAGTAAACTGCGATTTCCAATTTATCATTAAGTTTCATAATTTTTCAAGGAAAGTTTCTGATCAGATTTCTTAACTGTTGCTTACCTAAATAAGAGATTTTACAATTTTAAGATAAGTTTCTTCCCAAAAACAAATGTTTCTTAAGAGTTAAAATATTACCAGCTCGTTTCTTAAATGTCATTAATGGTTAGTTTTTGTTTATAATAATAGTTTTCTTTAATTATATTTTATAATTTAAAACGATATCATAAAAATTATAATGTAGTTTATTTAAGTGCATAGAAAAAAATCTGGAGTTGGCGGGGATCGAACACGGGGCATCACTCATACAAAGTGTGCATGATGCCACAGAATTACATCTCCAGCTGCTCCCTCATATTTATCTGTCGTAATCTAATAAACTAACTAAGAAACAGTTTATTGAATAAATAAATGAGCGTAACTGGTCCACACATCTACTCGTTTAATAGTAACATTCTCGACACCCTAGCATGACGCAGGTGCGTTATCAGTTGAGCATAATATCAAGATGGATTTTCAGGCAAATACCAGACCAAAGTGTTGCTGCCAAATTGTATAATGTAATTATTCCAAAGATTGTGATATAGTAAGAGACAGAGCTGCCACTGAAGTTCGAGTTTAGACTTTTAGTTCGAATTTGGATTCTTGTGACAAAATGGTTAAAGTTCAGTTGTGTTTTGGAGCAAAACTCCGATTTTCATTAAATCATGACATTTTTGTCAGAAATTCAAAGACACATCCCATTCATTAGACTCTTGAGGCAAACAAAATAATTATTTCACCCATATTCAATATTCCCACTCTTCAAGAACTCTACATTCATCCCCAAAGACTATTTTTCCTAAAATGTACCAATATTCCTGGTCTAATTAAAAAGTCTCCAAATTTTCCTCAAAGTAGCATTTTTTCTTTTAAAAAACCCTCACGGTTCCCTTAAAAATTCAGCATTTTCTCAAAAGTCCCGTTTTTTATTTTAAAATTCTAATTTCTCTTGGAATTTCGAATTTTCTAAAAACTAGTTTTCCTTGATTCAGTTACAATTTTACTTTATTAAGTCTTAATTTTTTCGGGAATTCAATTTTAAAATAAGTCAATCCATGCCGGTCTAAGAATTGAAATCTTGTTTTATTATATAGTCTACAAAATTGCATATATTTTGGGCTAATTTTACTCTAACTTAGTCATAATTTATTTCTTAGGATGTCCGAAATTTGATACTTTAGGCCCGTTTTTAAATTTTGAGAGGTCCGATTTTGGACAAGAAGTGAGTGGGAGCGCTGTATATATATATATGCTATGATTAAATATTCATATGTGTATTTGGGTGTGCCATGTATGTATGCATGTAAATGTATATATACGTGTATGCATATGTTTATACGTATGAACGTTATATTCT
>JABSON010000355.1 GCA_013215915.1 Campylobacteraceae bacterium
CCCTCCCCCCTCCTCTAAACGTCCACTGTGATTTTAGATGATTTTCTTTTTGCTGTAGGCATAAAAAAATGTTTTTTACACTGTGCCATTACATGCATGGTTCTTTCTCGTTCTGTTAAATCTTCGTTCACCGAGGGACTTTTGTTTTACGGACATACGGAGATAGTACGTTGGAAGAAAGAAATTGTTGATATATGAGAAATAAAGGGAATAAAAACCTATTTATCGTGGTACTAAATCCACAAAGTAGATGAAAATTTTAAAAGTTTTGAACATGAGCTTAACTTACCTCCTCCTACCCTGACGTCCACTTGACGTTTAAAGACGACATATCGATTTGTGAGTCGCCCCTTAATACAAAATTATCCCGCCACCCAAAACGCACGAAATCTGAAACACGAAAACGGAGATAATAGTTACGTTATAACTCAGTGACTATACCTTACTTTCACATATTTTTTATCTCTAAATAATTTTTGAAATCTTTTTCCTTTTTAAATTGGTTCACCATATATAATCATTAAACGCTATTTAAACTTTTAATAACGTAATACGCATGCCTTTGGAAATCATTTATTAATATAAGCACAGTTGTCTCACTTAATTAATTCATACAATTGATGGTATCCCTAAATAGTGTTTGAGTAATTGAGATTTTTTTCATTCATGCACAAATCAACTTGCAAGTGAATTAACCATTGCACTATGATTTAACCCACCTAAAATTATAAATCTGTGTAAGTTAAATTAAAAAACGTTTAAGTTATATATGAAATTTAATATTTTGAGCAGTGCGTTGATTTCCACAATTTTCAAAACATTACGACATCCCGCGCGACATCCCAGCGCCATTTATAGCGGTGGCATCGAGCTTGAATTTTATGCACACCCGATCTACCTATATTTTTCCGATGTCAACAGAAAAGGAAAATGTTAAGCCTACGTCATCTTTCCATATAAAATATTTTTATAATATTTTTCAATGTGAATGCAAGATTATCATGTTTACTTTCTTCATTTTGATCACCTGACTAACCCGATTTCCTACACTTTACCGATTTTCAAACTATATTTTTAAATTTGTATGGAGTTTCAGGCGCAAAAACGATCGAATTAATGAACATTTATGAAAAATATCCTTTTATTTTTATTCTCTCACATCATTGGCCGCTAACTAGCCTTAAGTGGGAAATAAAATATAACTATATTTCCCGCTTAATTAAGGTAGCTACCTTAATTAAGCGGGAAATAAAGTATTTTATTTCCTGCTTAACACAACTTTATTTCCCGCTTGCCAAAGTTATGAAATGAAAAGTAACTTTCCTTAAGTAAGCAATTAAAATAAAAAAAGTACTACTTGCTTCGTTTAAATATAACAATGCATTTGGGAATTAAAAATATAATGTTTACTTCGTAATGAGTGTTTATGAACGTTTATCGGTAACTTAGTTTACTGTTTTTAAACAATAACCTAGTTTAAAATGTGAGAGAATAAAAATGAAATTAGGTATTAACCGGCATAAGTGTCTTTATTTCACCTCGATTAACTCTCGAACTATTATTTGTGTCGCTTCGCTCGAGAAATAAAATATCTCGAGTTAATCTCGGTGAAATAAAGTTGCAATTTATTAGCGGTTAATAAATAGTTATTGCTCCCCAAAAGTGGAAACAGAGTACACAAATTCCTTCTCGAACTTAATTTACCACCATTTTTGTGCATAAAGCAGGTGGGTCATTCAACTGTTATATACTTACGCTACCTCAAATTGGATTGTAACATGTACCCACAAGCATATCATGTAGGGAAAATAGAGTTATATACATCCCACGGTGGTTAAGTTTATATTGTCATCTATGCGTTAAATGTTGTATGAAGATCACATATAAGATTTAAAGCAGCCAGAGTAGCCGCGATTATAAGCATATACATACCATGTACTCTTTCACCTCCACTAACACCCGCTGTCTGCCTGTATGGGGGCGCCGGGTGGTGTTCTGGGTGGGCACCCATACAGGAAAATAGACAGCGGGTGTTAGTTGAGGTTAAAGAGTACATTGTATGTATCTGCGTATAATGTGAGTTCAAAATGTAGAGGCACGTTTTTTTGTGATTATTTTTTTTTAATTACTTAGTAACTGTTACCTCTTAAATACGTTTGCGTTTACATTACCTGTTTAGGAGAAAACGATAAATATGTTTTTTACTGCCGTACAAAAATCAGTGAATACTTAAGATTTTCAGGAGATAAGCATTTACTAAGTATCCAAATATGGCCGTGGTTTTTA
>JABSON010000356.1 GCA_013215915.1 Campylobacteraceae bacterium
TTAATTATTATAAAGATTCAAAAGATATTAAAGTAAGTTCTTTTCTTTCAAAAGAACTTCAAAGTATTTTATTTATTACTAAATTTTCTATGAATAATTATTTTAGAAAATATGATAAAAGTAATTTTTTATCAATTATAAAAAAATATGGAACATCTTGTATTTTAGATGCTTTTTTACATTCACGAGAACATAAAGGAACAGAAGCATTAAACTTAAAATTTGCAATTTTACAAAATAAAGGAGAAAAAATAGTGAATATAGAAACAATATTAGAAAGTGTAGAACTAAGATTAGAAGAAGTTGAAAATAATAAAACTCTTACAAAAGAAGAATTCTTATTTTTATCAGGACAATGGGCTTATTATTTATTATCTCAAAGTAAATCATCGAGTAGAACATTTTCTTTAGCAGAGCATTATTTCAGGGTTAAAAGTATTGACAGATTAAAACTTGCACTAAAGAATGATTTAAATAAATATAAGCATTCAGTAAATATGGATACTAAAAAAATAAGAAAAAGTATTTCACTTGTAACATCATATGAAAGTAATAAGTCAAGATTATCAGATTATGAACTTGATGTCTTTTTAGTTGGTTTTACAGTTGAAAATTTATTCTACAAAAAGAATAAAAAAATTAATAAGGATATGAAATAATGAAAAGAGTATATGGAATTATTGGAATAAAAGCAAAAATGGCTAATTGGAATGCAGATTTTACAGGACGTCCTAAATCAATAAGTGATGGAACTATTTTTGGTAGTGATAAAGCATTAAAATACCCTATGAAAAAAATGTGGCAGAATGAAGATAAAAAAGTTCTTTTTATTAAATCTTGGAAAGAAGAAAAGGGTACATTAATTCCTAATGAACTTGGAGATCGATATGTTAGTTTATTTGATGAAATAAATGCTAAAACTGAATCTAAAGAGGTTCTTACAAATCTTTTTTCTGCAATTGATGTAAAGAACTTTGGTGCAACATTTGCGGTTAAAGGTCAAAATGTATCAATTACAGGTGCTGTGCAATTTGGACAAGGTTTTAATAAGTTTGAATATACTCAAACTGAAGTTCAAGATATATTATCACCATTTGCTGATTCAAAAGCAAAAGAAAAATCAAAAAAAGATGATGAAGAAGGTGAGGGCGCAAAACAATCTACTTTAGGTACTAAAGTTACTGTTGATGAAGCACATTATTTTTATGGTTTTTCAATAAATCCGAATAATTATAATGAGTATAAAAAAGTATTAGGAAAAGACTTTAAAGGTTATACAAACGCTGATTATGAAGAGTTTAAAAAAGTAGCAATGATTAGTGCAACTGCTTATAGTACTAATTCAAAGTTTGGTTGCGAGAATGAATTTACTATTTTTATTGAATGTAAAGATGAAAATACATATTTCCCTGATTTAAGTGATTACATTGACTTTAATAGTGAAGATTTAATAGATGGAAAAAGAGAAATTGATTTATTAAATTTAGAAAAACTAATTAAAGGTAAATATGAAAAAGCAGAAGTATTTTATAATCCTTTTAAATTAACATTAAAAACTTCATTAGATACTTTTAATATTTTCACTCAAGAAAAGTTATAAAGATGAAAGCAATTAGTTTTATACTTTCTGGTAAAACAGCGATGTTCAAAAAACCAGATGTAAATTCTTATGCTTATTTTACTTATAATAATATACATAAACCAGCTCTTTTAGGAATATTAGGATCTATTATTGGGCTTGATGGTTATACACAATTATTTAATAAAAATAAACAGATAGAAGAGTCAAATAAAAGTATAAAAAATAAAGATGATAAAAAGTCTTTAGATGAAGGTTTTCCAGAATTTTATGAGAAATTAAAAGATTTTAAAATTTCAATTATACCTCTTTCTAAAAATGGATATTGTTCAAAAAAGATTCAGTTTTTTAATAATTCTGTTGGTTATGCTAGCAAAGAGTTAGGCGGTAATTTAATAGTAAAAGAACAATGGTTAGAAAAACCATCTTGGCAAATTATTATATTAGAAGAAAAAACAATAGAATTTGAAAAATTAAAAGATTATCTAATAAATGGTAAAAGTGTTTATATACCTTACCTTGGGAAAAATGATCATCCTGCTAACATTAATGAAGTTTGCGAGATTGAATTAACTAATACTGATTTTTCTAATAATTTAATCTCATCTTTATTTTTTGAAAATGAATTTAAAATATCTTCTAGTACAAAAAGAGGAGAATTATCATTTTTATTTAAAGAAATATCACCATGTTCATTACAAATT
>JABSON010000357.1 GCA_013215915.1 Campylobacteraceae bacterium
AATGCCTGAGTCCTTATATAGTAAAGTTTAAAATTTTCTTAAAATATCCATTAATACAAGTAGTTCCAATTAAAATGTCCACCATACTTTAAAAATAAAATACAGATATAGTAAAATGTTTGTCCATATTAATTAAAAATCATTCACTAAATGCATTAGCTATTTAGTAGTGGTTTATATTTTCTTATAAAATAACTTTCTGTTGCTAACCGTGTTATATACGTGTCTCGCTTACATTTATAAAATGGTACTATAGAAAAAGGTACAGGTAAATTACCTGCACATTCATGGATGTGGGTGTGAACTTTCTGGGTTCTACTTTCATAATTATTCAAACAAAACTTATGATTTCTAACGCGATCTCGTAATTTCGTCGTTAAGCCGATATAAAATTCACCACATCCATTGCAAGTTATTTTATAGATAATATTACCACTATCACAACTAAATGCGTTCAGTAATCTAAAATTGTTATCACAAGGTCTAAAATTTATTGTTTCTCCTTCCAATAAATATTGGCATGTTCCACAGTTTTTTCTGTTACATTTCTTGCACCCATTATTAACTTTTAAATTTATATTTGATTTTTGTAACATATCTCCCAAATTCCTGGGTTGCCTTTCACTTTTTATGAATTTTAAATCTTTAAATGTATTGGCAAATTTCTTGGAAGCAATTAAAAAATTGAATGATTCTAATAAGTTCCCAAAAATTTGTGGATTTTTTGGGTTATGTGTCTGTACAAAAACCAATAATTTCTGATCTTTCAGTAGTGCCTTGGTTCTAAGTGTCATTTTATCAATTTTAGAAACTTTGTAAAATGCATTATTTATTAATTTAATTGGATAACCGCTCCTTTTGAGCCAACTTTTAAGTTCTGTTAATCTATATTGTTTTCTATCTTGGTCATCAACTATTGTGCAGATAATTCTGGCCAAATTTTCTGGTATGTTATTCTTAGTATGCCTTGGATGGCAGGAACTAAATGGTAAATAATCATGACTGTCTGTTTGTTTATAATAAACATCTGTTAATAATTTATTACTTTCTATATATATAAAAAGGTTTAAATATGATAATCCATAATCACTACTATCGTAAGTAAATTCTATGTTGCTATCCAGATTATTTAATATCAAAATAAAGTCCTCAAAATTTCCAAAAGATTTTTTCCAAATCATTAGCCCATCGTCAAGGAATCTTTTCCACTGATTAAAAACATAATTATGTATATTTTCTCCAAATTTTTCTTTTACCTTTCTATAAAATTCAATTTCCAAAAAGGCCATTGTGAGGTTTGCATAAGTGGGAGCAACTTTGGTCCCTGTAACTGTACCTTTTATTAAAGTGTAATACTCATCATTAAATTGAAAGGTTGCATTCTTTAGTACAAACTCTAATGCTTCTATAACAAAATCAATATTATATCTTTTATGTAATAATTCTGGATATTTACTAATCCAGTATCTAATAGCTTTAATACCAAGATTTAAAGTAATATTGGAATACATATCTTTAATATCGCATGTTATTATTATTATATCATTTATTTCTTCCCCTGTAAATTTGGGTAACTTATTTAATAAATCAGTGGAATCTCTAATGTATGATTTAATTTTACAATAATAAGGTTTTAAGAGGATGTCCAACAGTTCAGATAGTCTACTTGTGGGACAAATTGGTCCACCTGTTATAAACCTGAAGGGGAGGTCCAAATTCTCGGTAATTTTTACATAAATATTATTACATTTTTCCATCTCTGTTTGTATAACTTTACTTTTATGTATTTTAGGCAGACCATAAAAATTTGCTGTTTTAAAATCAAAATTTGAAATGTATTGAATTTCTTTTTTCTTTTTATCAAAACAATCTTTGTATTTATTTGCTAGGTTTTTTATGCTATGAAATATTTTTGTATCTGGATTTTTTGTTAATTTACTGTAGACCTCTGAATTGTTTAAACATTCATTCACCTTGTTTATATAATATTGTCTGTCCATTATTATAATACTTCCACCTTTATCTGCTGATTTAATAATTATATCTTCATTATCTCGTAGTTTGTATATTGCATCTCTTTCTTCATGAGTAATATTGTTATGAGTAGTAGGAGTATCTATAGAACCTAAGTTTTCAGCTAATGACTTGATTTGAGTTTTAATACTAATAAGTAATGGGTCGTTTGTATCTTTTGGTATATAATTCCCCTTCCTCTGTACTAAACAATCTGTATCACTATTTTCATTATTTTCACTAAATTCAG
>JABSON010000358.1 GCA_013215915.1 Campylobacteraceae bacterium
CAATTCTTAAGTTTCATAAGTTTAAATTATTTAACTCATCAAGCATAAATCAATGGATAATGTTCTCTACAAATAAAGCAGATATGTATTTTAAATTTACAAAAATTAATATAAATGGTGTTTTAAAAAAATCTATCGACGGAAAAGTTTATGTGAATTTTATTGAAGGTGATATGATTTTATCTTTATATAATTATAAAACTAAAAAAATTGTATATAGATTACAATATAGGAAAATAAAATTATAATAAACAAGTCTATAGAGATATTAAGTTTTATTAAACAATTAAAGTAATAATATTATTATCCATTAATAATTAAGGTATAAATTAAATGAATATAAAACTTTTAGATAAAAATAATAATGTATCAATATTACTAGCGGGAATACTTAGTATTATAATTGGTGTAGGAGTTGCCAGATTTGCATTTACTTCTTTATTACCTTTTATGCTTGAAGACTATTTAACTATAAAAAAAGCTGGTATTTTAGCTTCTTTAAATTTTACAGGTTATTTACTTGGAGCAATTTTAGTTATATTTGTAAAAGATATTAATACAAAAGTTAAATTATTTAGACTTGGAATAATTATCTGTTTAATATCTACCTTTATTTTATTTATTACAAAAAATGAACTTATTTGGTTAATATCAAGAACTGTAGCTGGTTTAGGTTCTGCATTAGTTTTACTAATTGCTGGGGCTATTGTAATGGTTAAATTAAATCTTCAGAATAAAACAAAAGCTATGGGAATTCATTTTTCAGGTATTGGTTTTGCAATAGTTTTATCTGAACTTATAAGCCAATATATATTAATTAATCATACTTGGAGTCAAGCTTGGTTAGTTCTGTTTTTATTTGCTTTTATCTTATCTTTTTATTGCATTTATATTTTATCATTTGATAAAGTACAAAAGAATAAAGCTATAAAACATAAACTCTCAAAATCAATTTTCTCTCCTTTAGTAGTATTTTTAATCTTATCATATTTTACAGCAGGTGTAGGGTTTGTAGTGCAAGGCACTTTTTTACCTGATATTATGAATTCACTTGAAGGTTTAAAAGGTTATGGAAATGTTGGCTGGCTAATAGTTGGATTAGCTGGTATTCCTTCATCTATTTTATGGACAAGAGTTGCACATAAATATGGAAGTATAAATATTATAATACTAGCTATGTTTTTACAAATTATTGGTATTTTAATTCCAGCATTTTCTAATAATATTTATTTAAATTTATTATCAGGATGTTTATATGGTAGTACTTTTATAGCTATAGTTGCATTATATATGAATCTAGGAGGAAGTTTAGCCAAAAATAACCCTATTGTATTAATGGGAGCTATGACTTCTGCTTATGGAATAGGACAAGTATTTGCGCCACTTTATTCAGTATATTTATTAGAAAAATATGGAAACTATGATACAACTTTATATTTAACAGCTTTTATTGTTTTACTTGGAATAGTTTTTTTATTTTTTGCAAAATATTATCAACATAAATCCTAAGTCATCCATTCTTTTATCTCAAATGAGAGTTCTTCTGGAACTTCTAAAGAAATATTATGACTCGTTCCTTCTCTTGAGACTATAGTAATTTTAGAGTTTGAAGAAATAATATCATTTATAGATTCGTGATTAAATAATCTATCACTTTTACTATAAAAAAGTTTTATTGGAAAATCTAAGTTTTTAAAATTAGCATATATTTCTTGCCTATTTAAGGTAGATGCCAATTGAATAATAAAATTCTCAAATCCTAAATCATTAAACATATTAAAAACAATATTAGCATTCTTTTCATTTTTAATTTCTAATAATTTATAAGCTTTTTTTAAATCTAAGTTTACAAACTTATTATCTTTAAGTTCAAGAAGTTTTTTTTCTCTTTTTTTTACATCTTTTTTTCTTGTAGCAGAAGGAGTTGAGCTTAATAAAAATAGTTTCTTTATTTTAGAAGGATATTTTATAGCAAAATAAGAAGCTATATATCCTCCTAAAGAAAATCCTAAAAGATTAATCTTTTCTTCTTTAATATTATTATTTAAAATATCAACTATTTCCTCAAAGTCTTCACTTAAAGGAATTGTTAAATGAATTAGTTCGTAATCATCTAAATAATAAGAAAGCTGGCCCCATATTCTCTCATCTCTCATAAGGACAGGAATTAAATATATTTTTTCTTACTTATTAATGTATATCAAAATAATTTAAATTTAATTTATATATTTCATTAAAAAAGATTATTTATT
>JABSON010000359.1 GCA_013215915.1 Campylobacteraceae bacterium
CTTTTAAGGAACTAAGTTTTTAAGTTATGTCCATTGGTTTTTTTAAAATAGAAAGTAATGGTTCTAGTGTAAAGTTTTATAATTAAGAAAAAGATTTATTAAAAAATCTTATGAAAACACATCCAAGTGATATACTAAAAATATATCTAGTAAAACAAATACAAATTAAATTAGATAATCTAATCTCTAATTCTTTTAAATATAATGCTTATGTTACTACTATTTAATATTCTCAAGAAGGTAAATAGTTTTTTGCAAATTAAGCATGATTAATGATTTAGTTACTTTTAAAGTAAATACATCTGACAAGTTAGAAGATAATTTAAAGGTCTTTTCCATTTAACATTAATTATTCTAATTTCCACAATTTTACCATAACCAATAATAAATTCAACTTTTTATTCAATACATTGATGCTTACCATGAAAATGAATTCGCTCATATACATTAGAAAATAGAAAGTTAAGTTGCAATTCTATCATCGCTATAATTTATTAGATTTACAATGCTTAATCATATATACAAAGTGAGTGTCTTCACTTGTAACTTCGAATTTAAACCTTTTGTATAATCTAGTAACTTTATTGCCTTGAAGATAACATAGCTTTATGGATAAATTATTAAAGTCAGATAATTTAACTAGTTCTTTTAAGATATTAGTACCAATACCTAAACCTTGACATTCTGGCATCAAAAAAAATCGTTCAAAATAAAGATAGTGAGTATCTTGTTTAATTAAGTAACTTCCTACAGCAATTCCATTAATTTCAATGATAGTTGGTTTCTCTGTTTTAAATTCTTGAGAATGAATCTCTCTTTGAACCTTTTCATCCCATCCAAAAACTGATTTGACAGCTTCAAATTCAGCTGATTTCTTTAAATGAAATAAGAATTCGTAGTCATCACTTTTAGCTGCACGAGTTATAAACAAAACATTCTCCTATTTTTGACTTATTAGAATTTTATAATACCTATATTAAGGAATCAATGTACATTTTTAAAGTGTACCTGTTATTTTATAACACCCTTTATAATTGGTGACTGTCCTATCTAATTTTTCGCAATCAAAAAATTCGACAGTTTAGGCAATCCCTTTCATGCATTGATATGTATTTTTAATAAGCTTAAAACGTATATTTTTTTGAGATTTTCTAAATCTTTTCTTTTTTTAAATGAATTGTAATAGTTATAGTATACAAAAAGGGCTTGTTCAACTAGATGATTAACTCTGCTAAACTATCAGAGTTAATCAATGAAAATGTGATATCATCATATGTAAAGGGTATATATAGAATTAACTTCACATCTTATTTAATGTTTCAGGATAATCAACATGTTCTTAAATATACACTACTTTCTTTTATAAAAGAGGAGAAAGTATAATAAAACTACTAGAGGTATCTTAAAAATTATAAATTACTGATATTTAAATATCTACATTTTCGTATTAGGAATAAATTAAGTAAGTAAAATATAAAGATAAAAGAATACGCTATTTTTAGACTACTTAAAATAATTTATTATATTTCTGATTTATAAATTACTTTAAACTTTTCTAAAATAAGAATCATATCTTCACTAGGCTCAATATTAACCTCTTTGCACTCTTGTGTAAAGAAATCCCAGTGTGATTTTTTCCACCATTTTAATGAACGATCCCCTTCCCCTTCAAGATATGCAAAATCCTCTGAAACATTAGAATATTTACATTCTTCAACTGATTCAATTTCTATTATACATACTGGTTTTCCACTCCAATCTAGAACCACTTGTAAATGACCAATTATTGGTATATTTTCATTACAAGATTCATAACTATACTTTAAACTGCATGTAGCAGTTTTTTGACCAATACAAATTAAATCAGCACATAAATTAGCATTATGTTCATCTCCACAAAAATAGTCAGCACTAAATGATTGATATTTTTTACGTTCAGTCTCACTTAATAATTCAAGGTATTGTTTTAAATAAAGTTCTACATGTTCTTCCATTAGATATCCTTCTTAAGTTTATTTTTTAATATAGTTCCAATTTTGTAAAAAAATAATACTTAAAATCTAAAAAATTAAATTTTAACTTATTTCTCTACAATTTTTTCATCCCTTAACTATTCTAATCTTTATGTATCCTATTTTATAATTATTAAATAAACCATACTTTTTTTAGTATTCTTAATTCAAGTCATGAATAATTCTTACTTTTTGATTTATGAATCATATGTTGGAATAATTTATTAATTTTTTTTG
>JABSON010000036.1 GCA_013215915.1 Campylobacteraceae bacterium
GAAAAATAAAATTAATTTATTATATAAAGATTTATTCACAGACTCTTATTTACTTGATTTAGACAATATTAAGAACCAAAATGAAATAATTAGAAATTTAAAAGGTAGATATAATAAAGGATATTTACACTATAAAAAAGATAATATCTCTAAAAAAATAAGACTTTATGCAAAAAATAAAAAACTTTTACCTGAAAATGGGCAAAAAGTTCATATAATACAAGCACATTTGTCATATTTTATAAATAGTACACAAATTATAATAAATAAAAAAAGTGAGTATAATGCTTATTAAATCAATTTTTACAAATAGTTCGGGGATTCTGTTTTCTAGAATTCTAGGTTTTATTAGAGATCTTTTAACAGCTTCAATTTTAGGTGCTAATATTTATTCAGATATATTTTTTGTAGCATTTAAACTACCTAATTTATTTAGAAGAATATTTGCAGAAGGTGCTTTTACTCAATCTTTTATTCCAGCTTATGCAAAAGCAAAACATAAGATACAATTTTCTTCATCTATATTTTTATCCTTTTTCGCTTTTATTATGCTTTTATCTGTTTTTGTAACATTATTTGCAGAAATTATAACTCATTTAATAGCTTTAGGTTTTGATTCAAAAACTGTAGACTTAGCCGCACCTTTATTAGCTATAAACTTTTATTATTTACCTATGATATTTATTGTTACTTTTATGGCAGCACTTTTACAATATAAAAATCATTTTGCTACTACAGCTTTTTCAACTGCTTTATTAAATTTAGCTCTAATTGCAGCTTTATTAATCTCAAAAGATTTAGATAAGTATGAAATTACTTATTATATGTCTTATGGTGTATTAGTAGGTGGACTTTTACAAATTTTAGTTCATATTATTGCAATGAAAAATAATAACTTACTAAAAATATTTACTTTTAAGAAGTTTAAACTTGCTCATAATAAGTTTTATAAAAACTTTGCAGCAGCAACACTTGGCTCTTCAACTGCACACTTATCAGCTTTTTTAGATACATTCTTAGCATCATTTTTAATTACAGGAAGTATTTCATATATGTATTATGCAAATAGAATATTTCAACTTCCTTTAGCTTTATTTGCAATTGCAACTTCTGTTGCACTATTCCCAATGATAGCAAAAGCCATTAAAAATAATAATGAAACTAAAGCTTTAAAATTAATGCGAAAATCAACTATTATTTTAAGTATATTATTAAGTATATCAACTCTTATTGGAATAATATTTAATGAATTTATAATCTCTCTATTATTTGAACGTGGTGCATTTACAAGCGCTGATACATCTAATACTGCTTTAATTTTAGCCATGTATTTAATTGCTTTAATCCCTTTTGGAATAGCTAAAATATTCTCACTTTGGTTATATGCACATGAACAACAATTTATAGGTGCAAAAATATCAATTAAAGCTCTTACTTTTAATATTATATTTTCACTAATTTTAATTAAACCATATGGAGCCGCTGGATTAGCTTTTGCTAGTACTATTAGTGGTTTTGTTTTATTCTATTTAACAATAAAAGAATTCGGATTTAAAAAATTCTACCTACTTATGAAAAATAATTAAGCTTAAATAAATTTACTAATTATTTAAATAAATAATATCTCTCCTTATTAATGATACTATTCTTGTAATGTATTATTATCTTCAAGGAGTTTATTATGTCTTCAAAGTTATTAATCTCGATTTTTTTAATTATTTCTTCACTTTTTTCAAAAGAAATTGGTATATATGAAGATCAAATAAAAAAAATAAATTTAAATACTGTTTTTACTACTGAATACAATGAAAAGAAGTCTCTTAAAGAGATTATTAACAACAAACCCACAATTCTGACTATTAATTATTTTAACTGCCCTACTTTATGTTCACCCTTATTATATGAAGTTGCAGACATTGTTCAAAAAGTACAATTAAAAGAAGCAAAAGATTTTAATATTATTACTTTAAGTATTGAAAAAAATGATTCTTTTATTCACGCAAAAAATACAAAAGATAAAATCTTTAAAACTATCAAAACAAAATTTCAAACTAATGCTTGGACTTTTTTAACTACTAAAAATCAAAAAGACATAGACGAACTGACCTCAGCTGTTGGTTTTAAATATGAAAGAAGAGTTAAAGACGGAGTGGTTGATTATTTACATCCTGCTGCCATTATAGTTCTTACTCCTCAAGGTAAAATATCTAGATATTTAAATGGAGTTAGATACTTACCATTTGATTTAAAAATGGCTTTATTAGAAGCTAGTGATGAAAAAACAAGACCTACAATTGCTAATACTTTACTATTTTGTTTTGCATATGACCCTGAGAGTAAATCTTATGTTTTACAAGGTAAAAAAATAATGGGTTCATTTATTTTTGGATCTGTATTTATATTTTTTATATATTTATTAAAAACAGGAAGAAAAGAAGACGACAAATAAACTAAATTTTATACAAAGGAGAGAAAATGAATAATAAAAGTTTTTATGAAGAGACTCACACAGTCTTTGGACATCATGATAATAAAATTCTTCAATGGATTTTTTCAATTGATCATAAAAGAATTGCAATACTTTACATGATTGTAATGTTTGCATTTTTTATTGTTGCTTTAAGTGTTGCTTTAACTATGAGGTTAGAACTATTTTTGCCAGGGGAGCAAATTCTAAGCCCTGATAAATATAACCAAGCTTTTACTTTACATGGAGTAATAATGATTTTTTTATTCATTATTCCTGGTATTCCAGCAATATTTGGAAACTTTTTGCTTCCTTTATTAATTGGAGCTAAAGATGTTTCTTTTCCAAGATTAAACTTATTATCTTGGTGGTTATTTTTATTAGGTTCTATTGTTGCACTTTCTTCATTATTTGTAGGAAATGGTTTTGCAGATACAGGATGGACATTTTACGCCCCTTATAGTGTAAATACTAATACTAATGTAATTGCAGCTCTTACGGCTGCTTATATACTTGGAATGGCAAGTATTCTAACAGGAATTAATTTTGTTGTTACTATTCATAGATTAAGAGCTCCTGGAATGGGATTCTTTAGAATGCCATTGTTTGTGTGGGGATTATACTCTACTGCATGGATTCAAGTACTAGCAACTCCAGTTATTGGTATTACTTTAATCCTTGTAATAATTGAGAAAACTGTAGGTATTGGAATTTTTGATCCAAGTAAAGGTGGAGATCCTATTTTGTATGAACATCTGTTTTGGATTTATTCTCATCCAGCTGTATATTTAATGATTTTACCCGCATTTGGAGTTGTATCTGAAATTGTTCCAACATTCTGTAGAAGAACAATATTTGGTTATAGATCAATTGCTATTTCATCTGCAATGATTTCTATTATCGGATATTTAGTATGGGGACATCATCTGTTTTCATCTGGTATGAGTGAGTGGGCAAAAATTGTATTCTCATTTTTAACATTCTTTGTATCCATTCCAACTGGTATTAAATTCTTTGATTGGATTGCTACTATGTATAAAGGTTCAATTGTAATGGCAACACCAATGCTTTGGGTTGTTGGAACCATTGTAACATTTGCAATTGGTGGGTTAACAGGAGTTATTTTAGCCACTTTAGGTCTTGATGTACATTTACATGATACGTATTATGTAGTTGCTCACTTCCATTACACTATGTTTGGTGGAGTTGTATTTATGATGTTTGCTGCTATGCATTATTGGTATCCTAAATTTATAGGAAAAATGTATGATGAATCTAAAGCTAAAAAAGCATTTTGGTTAATCTTTACAGGTTTTAATTTACTTTGGTTCCCTATGTTTATTGCAGGGGCTTTAGGAATGCCTAGACGTTATTTTGATTATTTACCTGAATTTACTATTTATCATCAAGCAGCAGGGATAGGAGCTATTTTAACAATATCAGGAATTATATATATGCTTTATGTTTTAATTAAAGCTTTAAAAAGTGGAGAAGATTGTGGTCCAAATCCTTGGAATGCAACAACATTAGAATGGCAAATTGATTCGCCTCCTCCATTAGAGAACTTTAGAAATACTCCATATATTAGTTTTGAACCATATGATTATAAAGATGGAGTTCCAGTTCATAATTTATATGATGAAATACATAAAGGGAGAAGTGATGGATAATAAAACAAATAGCCCTGAAATCATTTACGATAAAGAGGGCAACGCTCATGAAGTTGTTGATTTTAGAGATGATTATGAGGGTGCAAAACTAGGATTTTGGTTCTTTTTATTTACAGAACTTATGTTATTTGGTGCTATGTTTTTAGTTTTTACATTTTTCTTTTATAGATTTACAGAAGATTTTGTTCTAGCTTCTTCTTCTTTAAACATTTTATTAGGAGGACTTAATACATTTATTTTATTATTATCCACTTATTTTATGGGAATGTCTTTAATTGATTTAAAAAATGATGAAGTTCAAAAAGCAAAAATAAAAATATATATAACAATCTTTTTATCTTTAGCTTTTTTATTAGTAAAATATTTTGAATGGATGGCTGAAATACATCACGGTATTTATCCAGATTCAGCTCTCTTAAATTCTAAAGCTCATGGCGAGATATTATTCTTTGGATTATATTTTACAATGACAGGTTTACATGGTATTCACATTCTTGTAGGAATAGTATTAATGCTCTGGGTTTTATCTTCTATTTCAAAAGAAAAAACAACAGGCAAAAATTCTATTTTTTTAGAAAATATAGCTTTATATTGGGATTTAGTTCACTTAGTTTGGGTCTTTTTATTCCCTTTATTTTATATTATAGGAAGGGGATAAAATGCATAGTAATACAATAAGTAAAAATGTATTTATAAAAGTATTTATGGCTTTAATTGCACTTACAATAGTAACAATTTCACAGCCATATATATTTCCAAGTGAATTAGCTCAAACTGTTTCAATTCAGATGTTTATATCTGTAATAAAAGCTGTTCTTATTGGAGCTTATTATATGCATTTAAAATATGAAAGTCCGTTATTTAGGTATATAGTTGCAACTGCACTTATAACATTAGGTATATTTTTTATAATCTTATCATTTGATGCTATTTATAGAAATGAAGCCTTCGATTATTTTACATAAGGAGTATGTCATGATTGAAGGAATACAAGGAGTTTCAAGTTTTTCAGCAGAGATTGATTATGCTTTTTGGGTAGTTAATTTAATTTGTTTATTTTTATTCGTAATAACTATTGGTGCTATGTTTCTTTTCATATATCAATATAATGAAAAAAAATCAAAACCAGAAGATACAAAAAATATAAAACATAATACACCTTTAGAAATAGCTTGGACTATTATTCCAACTATTTTAATGATGGTTATTTTTTATGTCGGTTTAGATGCTTTAAAAATACAACGTACAATGCCTGCTGATGACAAAGCAATAGTTGTTAAAGTATTAGGGCAAAAATGGTCATGGTCTTTTGAATATTCTAATGGTAAAAAGAGTTCAAAATTAATAGTTCCTATAAATAAAGATGTGAAACTATTAATGGAAACACCTATAAATGATGTATTACATGCATTTTTTGTACCTGCTTTTAGAATTAAAGAAGATTTAGTTCCAGGTCAAGTTACAAGACTATGGTTTAATGCACAAAAAGAAGGAACTTATGACATTTTATGTGCTGAGTTCTGTGGTACTAGACACTCATATATGAGATCTTCAGTTGTAGTTGTTAGTTCTGAAAAGTTTCAAGACTTTTTATATCCAAAAGTTGAAGTTGTTAAAACTGCAGAAGATATATTTTCAGAGTTAGGCTGTATAGGATGTCATAGTACTGATGGAAGTATTTTAGTAGGTCCATCTTTCAAAGACATATATAATAAAGAAGTAAAAGTTACAACTAATGGTAAAACTAGAACTATTATAAGAGATGAAAAATATTTAATTAAAGCAATTAATGATCCAGACGCAGATATTGTTGATGGATATTTTCAAGGTGTAATGCCTCCTTTTAAAGGCTCACTTAATGAAAAAGATATGAAAACTGTAATTAATTACTTTAAAGGAATAAAAGAAGAGATAAAAGTAAATAAAATATCTGGAAAAGAAATTTCTGATATTAATGGCTGTACAGGATGTCATAGTATTGATGGATCAGTTTTAGTAGGACCAACTTTTAAAGGTATTTATAATAGAGCTACAAAAATTAATGTAAATGGAAGCATAAAAGAAATAATTGCAGATGATGAGTACTTAAGAGATGCAATTATAAATCCAGCAAAACACATAGTTGATGGTTTTTCTAATATTATGCCTCCATTTAAAGATGTATTAAAAGATGAAGAAGTTGAAGCTATTATTCAATATTTAAAGGAGTAGTTATGTTAAAAAATATTTATATCTTAACAAAATTTCCACTTTCATTTACTGTAAGTTTATCTTGTGTATTTGGATATATTTTAGCTGCACAGAATTTTGACTTAGGATTAATATATCCATTTTTAGCAGTTTTACTTTTAGCACTTGGGGTATCTGCTTTAAATCAAATTCAAGAGTATAAAAAAGATGCTTTAATGGCAAGAACTCAAAACAGACCTATTCCTTCAGGAAAAGTATCTGTAATAGAAGCTGTAGTTGTTACAGTTTCTTTAATTCTTCTTTCTTTTGTATGTATATATTTTGTTCTTGGAATAAAAGGTATTCTATTATTTTCACTTGTAATAGTAATATATAATCTTTTATATACAAAAGCAAAAAGATATACTATTTATGCAGGAGTTTATGGAGCTGTTTTAGGTGTGATTCCTCCTTATATTGGATGGATAAGTACAGGTCAAAGTGCTTTAAGTACTGAATTTATAGCCTTAGGACTATTTTATTTCACTTGGCAAATTCCACATTTTTGGCTTTTAAATTTAAAATATTATAAAGATTACGAAAATGCAGGATTCCCAACAATTACAAAAGCATTCGGAATAGAAAGTTTAGAACGTATTACTTTTATTTGGTTACTTTTAACACTAATTTGTGGAACATTTTTAATTGTAATATTTAAAGTAGAATCTTTAATAATATTAAGTCTAGTGCTAAGCTTTTCTATGTATATTTTATATACTATTTTTAATTTATTAAAAAATAGAAACTATATATATAATTTTATTCATATAAATATTTATATGCTTGTATTAATGATTTTATTATCAATAAATTCACTGTATTTGTAAAAAAGTAAGATTTTGCTATAATTGCTCTAATTAGATAATTAGGATTAGAATGAAAGAATTTTATAAACAATATATACCCTACTTTAAAGAGTATAAATTAAAGTTTTTATTTGCGGTAATTGGAATGATTTTAGTTGCAGGTGGAACAGCCGGAACTGCATATATAATTGAACCACTTTTAGATGATATTTTTATTAATAAAAATAGAAACATGTTATATGTTATGCCTTTTATAATTGTTACATTATACTCATCAAAAGGTTTTGGTGGTTATATACAAACTTATTATATTTCTTTTATTGGTCAAGATATTGTAAGAAAAATTAGAGATAAGTTACTAAAACATGTGCTTAAACTAGATATTGATTTTTTCCAGAGAAAACATTCAGGTGAATTAATATCTAGAATTACAAATGATATTAATAGAATTCAATCTGCAGTATCAAACCAAATTGCTGATATGATAAGAGAATTTTTAACTATTATTGGTTTAGTTACAGTTGCAATTTACCAAAGTGCGGAACTTGCATTTTATGGTTTAGTAGTAATTCCTTTAGCTATAATTCCCTTAGGTAAACTAGCTAAAAAGATGAAAAAACTTTCATTTAAATCTCAAGAATCTGTGTCTGATATTACTTCACACTTATCTGAGACTTTTAATAATATTGAACTAATAAAAGCAAATTCTACAGAAAAACTAGAACTTACTAGATTTTCAGCTCATAATCAGAATTTTTTTAATATTAATATTAAAGCTGTAAAAGTAAATGCTTTAGTATCTCCTTTAATGGAAATAATTGGATCATTAGGATTTGCAGCTGTTATTATTGTAGGTGGAGCTCAAGTTATTGATGGAATACTTACAACTGGATCTTTTTTATCATTTACAACTGCTTTATTTATGTTATATACACCAATTAAAAGATTATCAAGATTATATAATCAAATGCAAGATGCACTTGCTGCAAATGAGAGAATTAATGAATTATTCTCACACTCTAAAACAATTATTTCAGGTTCAAATACACTAGAAAAAGTAAATACTATTGTTTTTGATAAAGTTCAATTAAAATATGATGATTTTACTGCTTTAGATAATATATCTTTAGAAGCTAAACTTGGTGATAAAATTGCTTTAGTAGGAGATTCTGGTGGTGGTAAATCATCTTTAGTTAATTTAATTATTAGATTTTATGATACAAGTAAAGGTGCTTTAAAGATAAATGGTAAAGATATTAAAGATTACTCAATTTCATCTTTAAGAGATAAAATTTCAATTGTAACTCAAAGAGTATATATCTTAAATGATACAATTGCTGCTAATGTTTCATATGGATGTGATGTAAAAGAAGAAAAAGTTATAGAGGCTTTAAAACAAGCTCATGCTTATGAATTTGTTCAATCATTAGAAAATGGAATTGATACTATTTTAGATGAAGCAGGAACTAATCTTTCAGGTGGTCAAAGACAAAGAATTGCTATTGCAAGAGCTTTATATAAAGACCCAGAAATACTTATTTTAGATGAAGCAACATCTGCTTTAGATAATGAAAGTGAATCTATTATTTCAGAAATAATTGATGAAATTTCAGCTAATAAAATTACATTTATAATAGCTCATAGATTATCAACGATTAAAAGTGCAAATAAAATTGCTGTATTTAAAAAAGGCAATATAATTGCACAAGGTAGTGAAGAAGACTTATTAAATACATGTGAAGAATATAAAAGACTTTACAAACTAGCAACAATATAAAGAGTAATTTACTTTATTTTAGCTAAAATAATAAAATTAAAAAGGATAAACTTGTTTACATATAATAATTTAAAAAAAATACTATTCTGTTTTCAACCTGAAACGGCTCATAACCTAAGCGAGTTTGCATTAAAAACTCTTCCCAAAATAACATTTTTGAATAATTATATGGTTAAAAGAAATTTTATAAACGATACAAAATTAGAACAAAATATTTTAGGAATTAAATTTATTAATCCTGTTGGTTTAGCTGCTGGTTTTGATAAAAATGCAACTATGGTTAATTCTATGATGGCATTAGGATTTGCTTCTACTGAAATTGGGACTATGACTCCCAAACCTCAAGATGGAAATGCAAAACCAAGAATGTTTAGATACCCTGAACATAAATCAATACAAAATGCTATGGGATTTAATAACGCAGGTTCTTTTAAAGTTGCTAAAAACTTAAAAAAAGTTTATCCTAATGCAATTGTAGTTGCTGCTAATATTGGAAAAAATAAACATACACCAGAAGAATTTGCTTTAAATGATTATAAAGTTTTAATTCAAAGATTTAAAGATATATCCGATTATATTGTAATTAATATTTCATCACCAAATACTCCTAATTTAAGAGATTTACAAAATGAGAAGTTTATTAATGAATTATTTACAATGGCAAAAGAATTAACAAATAAACCAATTTTTCTAAAAATTGCCCCTGATATGAGTGTTGAGAATGCAATAGACTTATGTACTTGTGCTGTTAAAGCAGGAGCGCACGGAATAATTGCATCTAACACTACAATTGATTATTCACTTGTTCCTAATGCCCAAGACTTTGGTGGATTATCTGGAGCTTGTTTAAGCGATAAATCTTTTACTCTCTTTGAAGAAATAGCTAAAGTATTATATGGTAAAACAATATTAATATCTGTTGGTGGAATTTCGAATGGTGATGATGCTTATAGAAGAATCAAAGCAGGAGCTTCACTTGTTCAATCTTATTCAGGCATGGTTTTTGAAGGACCTTCAATGGTTAGGAAAATTAACTTAAGAATATTAGAATTATTAAAAGCTGATGGATATAAGCACATCTCTGAAGCAATTGGTGCAAATTTAAAATAAGAAAATATAATGATAAAAGTAGAAAATAGAATTAAAAGCTTTTTAAAAAAAGCTATAATGATTACTTTATTAACTGGAGAAATAATGGGTTCAAGTTTACCAAAATATTATGATTTAGACTTAGAAAATGGTTTAAAAGTTGTTGCAATTGAAATGCCTAATGGTTCAGATGTAGTATCGACAAACATTTATTATAAAGTTGGTTCAAGAAATGAAGTAATGGGAAAATCTGGAATTGCCCATATGTTAGAACATTTAAACTTTAAATCAACAAAAAACCTTAAAGCTGGTGAATTTGATGAAATAGTTAAAGGATTTGGTGGAGTTAATAATGCTTCAACATCTTTTGATTATACAAATTATTATATTCAATCATCATCTAAAAATATGGATAAGTCTTTAGAACTATTTGCAGATCTAATGGAAAATCTTAAATTAAAAGATGAAGAATTTCAACCTGAACGAGATGTTGTTATGGAAGAGAGACATTGGAGAACAGACAATAATCCAATGGGATACTTACAATTTAGATTATTTAATGCGGCTTTTATGTATCACCCATATCATTGGACTCCAATTGGTTTTATAAATGATATTAAAAACTGGACTATTAATGATATTAAAGATTTCCACGAAACTTATTATCAACCAAAAAATGCAATTATTGTAGTTGCTGGTGATATTAAGAAAGAGGAGGTTTTTGAATATGCTAAAAAGCATTTCGCCTCTATTAAGAATAAAAAAGACATAAAACAAACAATACACACAGTTGAACCAGTGCAAGATGGGGCAAAAAGAGCTATGATTTATAAAGATTCTGCTGTTGAAATGTTAGCTATGTCTTATCATATTCCTAATTTTGAACATAAAGATCAAGTAGCTTTATCTGCTTTATCTGAATTATTAAGTTCAGGTAAAAGTTCAATTTTGCAAAAAGTTTTAGTTAATGAAAAAAAACTAGTTAATACTATTTATGCTTACAATATGGAACTTAAAGACCCAGGTGTTTTTATGTTTGTAGCTGTTTGTAATCAAGGTGTTAAAGCTAAAGATGTAGAAAAAGAAATATTAAAAGTAATTAAAGATGTTCAAAATGGAAACATTAATAAAAAAGATATAGCAAAAATTAAAATCAATACAAAAGCTGATTTTATTTTTTCACTTGAATCATCATCTTCAGTTGCTTCTTTATATGGTTCTTTTCTTGTAAGAGACAATATTAAGCCGCTTTTTTCTTATGAAGAAGATATAAACAAGTTAAAAAAAGAAGATTTAATAAGAGTTGCTAATAAATATTTAAACAAAAATAATTCAACAACACTTATTTTAAAAAAAGCTAAAAAAAACAAAGATACTAAAGATAAAAAATAATAAAAGTACCAAGGAGAGAAATATGGAAATAATTACTGGAGCTATGACAGCACTAATTACACCTTTTAAAAATGGAGCTGTTGATACTGATAAATATGCACAATTAATTCAAAGACAAATTAATCAAGGTATAGATTGTGTAGTACCTGTTGGAACTACAGGTGAAAGTGCAACTTTATCTCATGAAGAGCATAGAGAATGTATTGAAATTGCAGTTGATATATGTAAAGGTACAAAAGTTAAAGTAATTGCAGGAGCTGGTTCAAATGCTACTTCTGAAGCTATTTCTATTGCGAAACATGCACAAGCCGTAGGAGCAGACGGAATTTTATCTGTAACTCCTTATTATAATAAACCAATGCAAGAAGGTTTATATCAACATTATAAAGCAATTGCTAATTCTGTTGATATTCCTTTTGTATTATATAATGTTCCAGGAAGAACAGGAGTTGATTTAAATGCAGATACTGCAATTAGATTATTTGATGATGTTCCTAATATTTATGCTATTAAAGAAGCAACTGGATCTTTAGAGAGAACAATTGAGATTCACTCAAAAAGAAGTGATTTTCATGTAATTTCTGGTGATGATGCAATTGATTATCCTATGCTTGTAAATGGAGCTACTGGAATTATATCGGTAACTGCAAATTTACTTCCTAACTTAAAAAGTGAATTAGTTCACTGTGTTCAAAATGGTGATTTTAAAAGAGCTAGAGAAATTAATGAGTTTTTATATCCATTAAATAAAGTATTATTTTGTGAAAGTAACCCTATTCCAATTAAAGCAGCTATGTATTTAGCTGGATTATTAGATACTTTAGAATATAGACTACCATTAACTGCACCAAGTGCAGAAACAATGAAGAAATTAGAAAAAGAATTAATTAAATATAAGGTAATAAAATAATGAGTAAAAAGACATTAGTAATAAGTGGAGCTACAAAAGGAATTGGAAGAGCAACAGCTTATAAATTCGCGAAACAAGGTAATAACGTAGCTTTTACATATAATACAAATGAAGAAATTGCAAATGAAATGGTTAAAGATTTAGAAGAACAATTTGGAATTAAAGCAAGAGCTTATCCTTTTAATATTTTAGAGCCAGAAAAATTTAAAGAACTATTTTTATTAATTGATGAAGATTTTGAAACAGTAGATTATTTTATCTCAAATGCAATGATCTATGGTCGTGCAGTTGTTGGTGGGTATGGTAAATTTATGCGTCTTAAACCACGTGGTTTAAATAACATTTATACTGCAACTATTAATGCTTTTGTATGTGGAGCTCAACAAGCTGCTAAAAGAATGCAAAAACAAGGTACTGGTGGAGCTATTGTTTCATTAAGTTCAACTGGAAATTTAGTTTATATTGAAAACTATGCAGGTCATGGTACAAATAAAGCAGCTATTGAAACTATGGTTAAATATGCAGCTACTGAACTAGGTGAATTTGGAATTAGAGTTAATGCAGTTTCAGGTGGTCCTATTGATACTGATGCGTTAAAAGCATTTACAAACTACGAAGAAGTTAAGCAAAAAACTTGTGAATTATCAGCATTAAATAGAATTGGTCAACCAGAAGATTTAGCAGAAGCATGTTATTTCTTATGTACAAATGAAGCGTCTTGGATTACATCTCAAACTTTAATTGTTGATGGTGGAACAACGTTTAGATAATGAAAAAAAAATCACTTAACCTTCCAAACGCTTTAGCACTTTTTAGAATAGCATTAGCTCCATTAATGTTATGGTTTTTTATAGATAGAGATAATGTAATATTTGCTTCTTGGCATCCTACATGGTTAGATTATTTTGCAGGTTTAGTATTTGTAATTGCTTCAATTACAGACTTTTTTGATGGATATATTGCAAGACAATGGAATCAAATTACTAAATTAGGTGGAATTTTAGATCCATTAGCTGATAAAATGTTAGTATTAGCTGGGTTCTTAGGACTTATGGTTATTGATAGAGCTTCTGCTTGGGCAGTATTTTTAATACTGTCAAGAGAATTTTTTATAACTGGACTTAGAGTTGTAGCTGCTCAAGAAGGAACAGATGTTCGTTCAACTATGGCAGGTAAAATCAAAACAGTAATTCAAATGATTGCTATTGGTTTTTTAACTGTTAATTGGCCATTTGCAACTGAACTATTATGGTTAGCTGTTATTTTAACTCTTTACTCAGGATATGAGTATATAAGAGACTATTTTAAACATTAAAAAATAAAGATTTATCTTTATTTTTTAATATACTTACACGGAGATTACATTGGGTACTATTACTTTTTTACTTGTATTATCATTTTTAGTTTTTTTTCATGAATTAGGACATTTTACTGCCGCTAGATATTTTGGAGTTAAAGTCCATGTATTTTCTATTGGTTTTGGAAAAGTTTTATTTAAAAAAGATTGGATTGGAACAACTTGGCAATTATCACTAATTCCTTTAGGTGGATATGTGAAAATGAAAGGTCAAGATGATCGAGATCCAGCTTTAATTGAAGAAGGCGATGATTCATATAATACAAAAAAACCTTGGCAAAGAATTATTATATTATTTGCAGGTCCTTTTGCTAACTTTTTACTAGCAGCAATTTTATACTTTTCAATTGCAATTATTGGTGCAAATGCTTTATCTCCTACTATTGGGAATATTCAATCTAATTCACCAGCATTTCAAGCAGGCTTACAAAAGAATGATAAGATTTTAAGAATCAATGATGTAAAAATTAAAGAATGGAATCATATTGGTTCTGTTATTAGAGAATCGAAAGGTCCTTTAAAATTCTATATTCAAAGAAAGTCAGAACTTAGAACATTTGTTTTAAATCCACAAATCTTAGATGCTCAAAATATGTTTAAAGAAAAAATTAAAAAAAGAATGATTGGTATTTCACCAGCTCCAATTTTAATTAAACTTGATTTATCTTTATCTGAATCATTCTCTTATGCTTATGATAAAACTTATGAATCATCAAAAATGATTTTTAAAGGTATTCAAAAACTAATTTCTGGAGTTATTCCTTCTAGTGAAGTGGGTGGTGTAATTACTATTGGTAAAGTAATATCAGATGCATCACAATCTAGTATAATCGCCCTACTTACAATTACAGCTTTAATATCAGTAAACTTAGGTGTTCTTAACCTTTTGCCAATTCCTGCACTAGATGGTGGACATATAATGTTTAACTTATATGAAATAATTACAAAAAGAAAACCTAGTGATAAGGTTTTTATGTTTTTAACAATATTAGGATGGGTAATATTAGCTTCTTTAATGTTACTTGGAATTTACAACGATATAAATAGATTACTTGGATAAATAAATGAATATAAAAACAGCAATAGCTAACTTAGACGAAGTTATAACAAAAATTGAAGGTGCAAGATTAAGATTATCTCACCATCATATAGTAAAACTAATAGGTGTTTCAAAATACTCTTCTGCTGAAGATGTTGAAAAATTGTATGAAGCAGGTCAAAGAGCTTATGGTGAAAATAAAGTACAAGACTTAAGAGATAAAAAATTAGCTCTTGATGAACATCCTTTAGAATGGCACTTTATTGGTTCTTTACAAAAGAATAAAATTAATAACTTAATTGACGCAAAACCTACTTTAATGCATTCATTAGATTCTATTGAATTAGCTAATGAATTAAATAAAAAACTTGAAATAAAAAATACTACAATGAAATGTTTATTACAAGTTAATGCAGCTGGTGAAGAAAGTAAATCAGGAGTAAATCCTCTTGAAGCTGTTAGCATTTATAAAACAATTATAGATACTTGTCCTAATATTAAATTATTAGGAATTATGAGTATTGGTGCACACTCAGAAGATAGAAAAGTGATTAAAAAATCTTTTAAAGATACAAAAGCTATTTTTGACGAATTATCACCTCTTGGAGCAAAATATTGTTCAATGGGAATGAGCTCAGACTTCGAGCTTGCTATTGAATGTGGATCAAATATGATTAGAGTTGGTTCAGCTTTATTTAAAGACTAGAAAGCGTTTAAAACGCTTTTTAAATCTACTTTCTTTTATATTTATATAGAACTATCAAAATTCAAAAACTTTATTAATTATTCACACTTTTAAACAATAATACAAAAGTATTTATTAATTAAACTTTTGTAATTTAGTTTAAATGAATCTAATTAATAAAAAAATAGATTCAATAAAGATTTTATGAAATTCTTAACATTTAGAATAATAACAGAGTTTTGCAACAATTTACAAAACTCTATTTATTAATTTAAAGAGTTTTTAAATTTTCTAACTTCATCTTCAATTGAATCTTGTCTCATAAAGTGCTCACCAATTAAAAATGCATCTGCACCTATTTCACTAAGTCTTTTAATTGTTTCAACATCAGTTATACCAGATTCTGCTACTATTATTTTTCCATTTGGAATCATTGGAATTAACTGATCACACATAGTCATATCCATTTTCATAGTTTCTAAGTTTCTATGATTAATACCTATAATTGAAGCTCCACAATACATAGCTTTTTTCAAATCTTCTTTATCATGAATTTCAACTAATACTTCTAAACCTAAATGAAGAGCATATTCATATAATTCTTTTAAACTTTTAGTAGATAAAGATTTTGCAATTAATAAAATAAAATCAGCTCCATAAACTAAAGCTTCAAGAATTTGATATTTATCTAGAATAAAATCTTTTCTTAAAAGTGGTGTAGGAACATATCTTCTAATACCTGTTAGATATTCTAAGTTACCTTGAAAATAATGAGGTTCTGTTAAAACTGAAATAGCATTAGCACCAGAATTTGAATAAGCTTGAGCAATTAATAAAGGATCGAAATCTTCTTTAATAATTCCCTTACTTGGACTTGCTTTCTTAACTTCTGCAATAATTCTAATTGGTTCGTCTTTTGTAGATCTTAAATACTTTTTAACGTCTCTAGGAGGAAAAGGATTAGAAGCTAAACTTCTTCCTAACCAATCAAATGAAAAGTCTTTTTTTCTTTTTTCAACATCTTCTAACGTTCTTCTATTTATTTCATCTAATATCATTATTCTTTACACCCTTTAATTTTAGTCCAATGTGATTTTATTTCTTTATCATATAATCCAACAACATCTATAACTGTTTTCATATGTTTTTTTGCTATTTTACAATTACCTAACTTATACTCACCCCAAGCTAAAGAGTCTAAATAAGCAATATTATTTGGAGCTTGACTTAGTGCTAAATTAATATAATTTATACCTTCTTTAACATTTATATTATATTCAATTAATATGTAACCTAAATAGTTTTGATAAATATGATTATCTAAAATAGATAATACTTTTTGGAATTTTTTTATAACTGAAGATAAAACATCTTTTTTATTTTCTGCAATCTCATCCATACGTTCGGTACGGATCTGAACTTCTACCCATTTCCCCTTGGAGCTCATTACAGTTGTGTGTAATGACTCATAGCCATTGGCTTTAGGTGTACTTATCCAATCTCTAAGTCGATCAGGATTCGGATGGTAA
>JABSON010000360.1 GCA_013215915.1 Campylobacteraceae bacterium
ATAATATTGATATTCAGCAAGAAATTTTTTTTTTGATAAAAAAGTGAAAAAAAATTGTTTGTTTTTTGGACAAACTTAATGCTATTTGTTTATAAAACAAAAAAAAATAAAAAAACTTCAATGAATCTTGTCATTTAAAACCCAGATTCCGCACTTCAAAAAGTAGCATTAAATACTACAAGCCTGGGGTTAATAATTAAGTATAATTGCTTAAGCTCTTGAAGACAAAAAAGTGGGATAATTGCTTAAGTTGTTTCCTCTGTAAAAAAAGAGCGAAAAATGTCTTATTTAGAAGAAATACAAGTTAAAAATTTAGACCATTTAGGGATAGTAGCTGGTTTAATTGATGAAATAGGAATAGTCAAAATAATTAATAATAAATTAGGAATAGATGTTAGAGAAAAAATCTCAGCAGGTACAGTAGTTAAGTCTATTTTAATCAATGGACTAGGATTTGTTTCAAGACCTCTATATTTATTCAGTCAGTTTTTTCAAGATAAAGCCATTGAGAAATTGTTAGGAGAAAGAATTAAACCTGATTACCTTAATGATGATAAAATTGGGAGAGTAATGGATGAATTATATAAATATGGACTAAATGATATTTTTATTGAAGTAGTTTTAGAAGTAATTAAAAAATTTAAAATAGACCTTAAATACTCCCATTTAGATTCCACATCATTTCATTTAGATGGAGAATATAAAAGGGAAGAAGATAAAGAGAAACAGGAAGAAGAAAAAATTATTAAAGAAAGACCAATTTTTATTAAGAAAGGATATTCTCGGGATCATAGACCAGACTTAAAACAATGTGTCTTGGATTTAATAACAAGCCAAGATGGAGATATTCCATTATTTGTGAGAGTAGGAGATGGAAATGAATCTGATAAAGCTGTATTTGGAAAAGTTTTAGTAGAATTCAAAAAGCAAATAAAGTTTGATAGTATCATGGTTTGTGATAGTGCTTTATATGGTCAAGAAAATCTCCAACTAATCCAACATTTAAAATGGATAACGAGAGTTCCAATGACCATAAAAAAAGCAAAAGAATTAGTGCAAAATATAGAGGTGGAAGAAGTAAAAGATGAAGATAAAGAAAAAAGAAGTGACCTAAATTTAGAAAGTTATACCTGGAAAGAAGAAATTGTTACTTATGGTGGAATCAAGCAAACTTGGTTAATAGTCTTGAGTGAAAAAAGACAGAAAAGTGATTTGGAAAAACTAGAAAAACAACTTTCCCAAGAAGAGAAGAAATCCCAAAAATTTCTTAAAGAAATACAATCTGAAGAATTTGAACATCCTCAAGCTGCTCGATATAAATTAAAAGCTATTAATAAAAAATTGAGATTGTTGGAAATAAAAGAAGTTGAACTGATTGAAACTTACTCGAAAAAAAAGGAAAAGATTTATAAAATGATTAGTCTGATCATCAAAAAAGATGAAGAGATAAGTAGAAAGACTAAAGAAGCAGGAAAATTTATTTTAGCAACTAACTTAGTAGAGGAAAATAAATTAGAAGCTAGTGAAATTCTGATAACTTATAAAAACCAGCAATCTACGGAAAGAGGATTTCGATTTTTGAAAGATCCCTTATTTTTTACTGATAGTTTCTTCGTTGAAAAACCAGAAAGAATAGAAACAATGTTATTTTTAATGTCTTTGTGTTTGTTGATTTATAACTTGGGGCAAAGAGAATTAAGAAATTGTTTAAAAAGAGTCAAAAAAGGAATAAATAATCAAGTAGGGAAAGTAACATTGCGTCCGACTTTGAGGTGGATATTTCAATGTTTTCAAGGTATTCATTATGTGATTTTAAACGGAGTTAAACAAATTGTCAATTTAACAGAAGAAAGGCGTTTTATATTGAGTTTATTACCTGCATCTTGTCAAAGATATTATCTATAAATTGAATTGGATAAAGCAAAAATAATAAAAGAATAAGAGTCTAATGATATCAAATGAGAAGAGGAAACTCTCCTTCGTTTGTGCTGAGTCTTGCTAAGTTTTCAATGAGTATAAATCTTCTTAATTTGATTATTTTTCCTAAAAATTTAATGAAAAGAGAAATATTCTTGCCCAGGTATGATTTTCGGACTTTTTAAAACTATGTATTTTTTTATACTACATTTTGAAGTGCGGAATCTGGGTTTAAACTAAGTTGTCAAAAAACAGTTTAACTATCTTTTGAGACTCGTTCTGCAAAATCCTTGATAGCCAATTCTAACCCATCTTTTAGGGGAATAGTAG
>JABSON010000361.1 GCA_013215915.1 Campylobacteraceae bacterium
TAATTTTTCTTACTATGGCTTTTTTTATTTTAAGATTTAAAGTAAAAAATGAAAACATTGATTTATCAAGTATTCCTAAAACACCTATTTTACCAATAAAACAAAGTATTGTATTTTTTATAGTATTTTGTGCAATTGATTACTATAGTGAAGATGGTTTTGAAGGAATGATTACTCAGTGGATTATATATTGGATTTTTGGCTTAATTTCTTTAGTTTTATTAAATTTTATATCATTTTATAAAGTTTATAAAATGGTTAAAATAAAAGAGTAATCTCTTTTATTTTAATCTTTATTCAGTTTAATAGCAAAAAACACACTCACTACTAACAAAATACCTAAGTATATATATGCATCTTCTGGCATTCTAATCCTTTTTTTCTTTGTAAATATTTAAATACTCTTTAAATGTATTTTGATCTAAGTTGTCTTTGTCATATGAAGATATTAAATCAGAAATATAATCTAAAACTTTTGAAGCTTCAACTTTTTCTCCAATTTTTCTAGCAAATCTTGATTTTTTTTCACCTTCTAAGTTTCCACCTAATAATACTTCATAACCTTCAACTCTATTACCATCTTCGTCTCTCATTTTAAGCCCCACAAACCCTATATCTGAAATTTGTGGGTGAGAACAGCCATTACCACAACCAGAAATTGCAATTGTAATATTTTCGTTAAAATTAGGAAATTTATTTTCTAATTCAAGAAGTAATTTTTTTGCATATTCTTTTGTTTCAGTAATTCCAAATTTACAAAATTCTTTTCCTGTACATGAATTTAATCTAGCTCTAAAAGGGCTTGGTTCATATGGATAACCTAGTTCAGATATTTCATTTGCTAAATTTTGAACTACTTCATTTTTTACACCATAAACAATAAAGTTTTGAGTTGATGTTAAAGATAAACCTTCTGCATTATATTTATTTAAAATATCATATAAGGCTTGAAAATCTTCCCCTGCTACTCTACCTGAGTTAGTTGCAAAACCAACATAAGATTCATTTTCTTTTTTCGCTTTATTAATTCCAAAATGATTTCTATTTTCAAAAGATTCAATTTTAGGTTCAATTAAACCTTCTTCTAATTTATATCCAATTCTAGTTTCAATTTCATTTACAAATTTTTCTAATCCCCAGTCATTAACTAAGTGTCTAACTCTTGCTTTTGCTCTATTTGCCCTATTTCCAAATTCTCTAAAAATTTGTGCACAAGCAATTGCTACATCTTGAACTTGAGATGGTTTTACATATTTATTTGCTCTATATGCAATTTGTTTTGATTTAGCCAATCCACCTGCTAAACATAAATCAAATAATACTTCATTATCTTTTTTAAATGCAGTAAAAGAAACATCTTGGATTTCATGTGAAGCACAGTGGCATTTACAGCCAGAAACTCCAATTTTATACTTTCTTGGAAAATTACAGAACTCATCTTCATTTACATCAAAATATTTATCAATATCAATTACTAATTGTCTTGCATTATAAATTTCATCAGCATCAATTCCAGCAACAGGACAGGCCATAATTGGACGTGGTCCATCACCTGATGCCATTCTTGAAGTAAGTCCTACATCTTCTAAAAGTTTAAAAATAGCTGGAATATCTTTCATTTGAATATAATGAAATTGAACATTTTGTCTTACAGTAAAATCAACTAAACCTTGAGCATATTCATTCCCAATTTTAGCCATTACTTTAAGTTGTTCTAAATTCATAGTAGTATCAACTAATTTTATTCTTTTCATAAAGTATTTTTTATCTTCTGTTTTATCTGAGTCAATATGGGGATACATACCATACCATTTTAATAAGCCAATATGCTCATCACTTAAAGGCTCACCACCTCTAGCTTCTTCAAACATATTTTCAACTACTTTTAATGGGTTCCTAGAAGCTTTTAATACTTCTAATTTTGATAATTCTTTTTCCATAGATATTTCCTATTAATACTTTTTTTCAAGTATACTTTATTAGTATTAAAACTACTTTATTAGACAAATTTACTCAACTTTGATTTTAGCTAGTAATATATTATAATAAATGAAAATAATATTTTTATATTTAAGTATTTTCAATTTTCAACTACAATTACTCTAATGTCTACTGATATCAAGAGTAAAAAATATATTCAACTCACAAAAAAATAATTCAAAAAAGATTAACAGTATTAATATAAATAAACAAATATAATTTAAACTTTATTCAAATGGATTTAATATATTAAAA
>JABSON010000362.1 GCA_013215915.1 Campylobacteraceae bacterium
CCGAAATCTTTACTGAGCAATAGGTGGTAATTATGCAACGTTTATTAATGTTATTTGTTTAGTAACGCCAACCTATACGCAGTTTGTGTGAGAACTGAAATTAAAAAAATTGAATCTATATTTACATACAAAAATTCTTATCCTGATGCAAATAAAAGTTTATCTTTTGTAAATTCAAGAGAAATTAAATTTAACAAAAATATTAGAACTAAAAAACTTACATTTAAATATCTTAATAAAAAATATACTATTACTAGTAAATATAGTTTTGATTTAGTAAAGTTTTACTCTACTTTTCCACAATCTGATTACAGAGTTTATTTAAATTCTAATAATTCAGATTTGTTATCTCAAACTTTATTAAAACAAATGCAAAAAATAATAAAAGGTAAAAAAGAAGTAGAAGCGGTGAATATGATTTTAAGATTTGTTCAAACATCATTTAAATACAAAACAGACCTAAATAACTTTTCTTATGAAAAAGTTTTATTTCCAGAAGAAACAATTTATTATAACTTTTCTGATTGTGAAGACAGAAGCATTATGTTTACTTTCCTAATTAAAAAACTAACAAACTTAGATATTGTTGCAGTAAAATATAAAAACCATTTAGCATCAGCCGTAGCTTTTAATTCAAGTATTTCAGGTAGCTCTTTTATGTATAAAAATAAAAAGTATTTAATATCTGATCCTACTTATATAAATGCAAATGTAGGGATGGTTATGCCACAGTATAAAAACTCAAGATTTAAGATTATTAATATTAAATAGATTTAATTCTATTTTATATTAATATTTATCGTGTCAATAAGTTCAGAGAAGTCTAAAGGCTTAAGAACATAAGAACTAGCTCCTAAGTTTTTAATCTCTTCTATATAGTTAGGATCATCATATGCAGTAGTAATAATAATAGGTATATCTTTGTTCTTAAGTCTAATTTTTTTAATAAGTTCTAAACCATTAAGTCTTGGCATATTAATATCAGTTATGATTAAATCATACTCATTTTCTGAAAAGGCATCTAGCGCTTCTAGCCCATTAGAAAAATAATCTATTCTATTAACAATATCAAACAAAAAACTAACTACAACTTTTTGTAAATCTAGTTCATCTTCAACATATATTATTTTTAAATTTTTAAACTTATCAATATTGTAATTCACGTGAATCCTAATTTATATATTAATTATTTTTAGTCATTTAGACTATATCATTCAATATATTATTCTATACTTAATAAAAAAGAAAATAAATTATTTTAATAGTTCTTTAATATCGCCTTCTATTTTCATAGGTTTTGTAAAAGAAGAGTATCTATTAACAACTTTACCTTCTTTATTAATTAAAAACTTTGTAAAGTTCCATTTAATACTTTCAGTCCCAAATATACCACTTTGTTCTTTTTTTAAATACTTATATAGAGGTATAGCATTATCACCATTAACTACTATTTTAGAAAATAGATCAAAATCTACTGCATAATTAACAGAACAGAAGTTTTTAATCTCAGCATTAGTACCTGGCTCTTGTTTTGAGAACTCATTCGAGGGAAAAGCTAAAACCATAAAGTCCTTATCTTTATATAAAGTATATAGTTTTACTAAACCTTCATATTGAGAAGTAAAAGTACATTGGCTTGCAACATTTACTATTAAGAGTACTTTATTCTTATATTTATCTAATGATATAGTTTTATTATCTATATCTTTAACTCTAAAATCATAAATACTAGTTATTTTATCATTTGAAAACAAAAAGCTTACACTTAAAAAACATATTAGTAAAAATTTATTCATATTATTATCTCCTTTTTTAATTCATATTATACAATATTAATAAATTATCACTAATAATTAAAAAAATATAATGGATTTTTGATGAATATTTTAATTATTTATAAAAGAATTTCAAAATTTACACCCTATTTTCTTATTAAATTACTATTTAATCAATAAAAAACATAAAATAAATATATATTATAAATATATTTATAAAGTAGAAAGCCTATAAAATGCAGTAAAAAGCATTGAAAATCAATGAATTACCATGAAAATCATCGAATTTAGAAAATAATATACAGAATGTTATTATTTTAAGAATGTTTTAAGTTTGATAGTATATAATTCCGTCCGTTCATAGCATGGTAGCTACGAATTGGGGTATCGCCAAGTGGTAAGGCATCAGCTTTTGGTGCTGACATTCTCAGGTTCGAATCCTGATACCCCATCCA
>JABSON010000363.1 GCA_013215915.1 Campylobacteraceae bacterium
TATAAAGATACAACTTTAACTTTTCTTTTTCCAATTCTTTGAACCAAATATTGGTATGGTTCAATAGTAACTATAACTTTTAATCTATTAAAAGAATAAGCATTTGAAAAAATAAGTATTAGGGGAAATAAAATTTTGAATAACATTGATAACCTTAGTATATATAGAAAATATTTTTATATTAGATTATAACAAGTATTAGTATAAAAAATAATACAAAGTACCTAAGTACTTTATATTATAAAAGTTTTACTCACTAAGTGAATAAATTAATTAGTCTTGTTTTCTAATTCTAAGACCTAATTCTTTTAATTGTTCATTATCAACTGGACTAGGAGCTTTTGCTAATAAACATTGAGCTTTTTGAGTTTTAGGGAATGCAATTACATCTCTAATTGAATCACTACCTGTTAATAACATAATCATTCTATCAAGTCCAAGTGCAAATCCACCATGTGAAGGTGCACCATATTTAAGAGCGTCAAGTAAGAAACCAAATTTATCATTTGCTTCTTCTTCAGAAATTCCCATAACTTTAAATACTTTTGATTGAATTTCTTCTTTATGAATTCTGATTGATCCACCACCAAGTTCAGTACCATTAACAACAATATCATAAGCAATTGATTCAATTGATTCTAAATCATCTGTATCTAAATCCTCAGGGTTCTTAGGCATAGTAAATGGATGATGTAAAGCTTTAGTTCTTCCATCAATAGTTTCAAACATTGGAAAATCAACTACCCATAAGAATTCATAAGCATCAGCGTCAACCATACCTTCAATCATTGAAGCTAGATATAATCTAAATCTACCCATGTAATCCCATACAGTTTTTTTATCTCCAGCTCCAAAGAATACAACATCTCCAACTTCAAGTTTTGTAGTTGTAATAATTGCTTCTAAATCAGCTTCAGAGAAAAATTTAGTTAATGGACCTTTAAGACCATCTTCTTTCATTTGGAAGTAACCTAAACCTTTAGCTCCAAATTTTCTTACATATTCTTCAAAACCTTTCATTTGTCTTTTAGAAAATAATGTATCACCTTTTGGAACTCTTAAAGCTTTAATTCTATTAGATTTAGTATCTTTTGCAATTCCTGCAAAGATTTCATTAGTAGAATTAGCAAAAATGTCAATAACATCAACTAATGGTAAATCAAATCTCATATCTGGTTTATCAGTACCATAGTTTTCCATAGCATCGTTATAAGTCATTCTTTTGAACGTTGAAGGAACTGTTTTACCACATTTAGTAAATACATCATAAATTAATTTTTCAGCTACAGTAATTACATCTTCTTGATTACAAAAACTCATCTCAACATCTATTTGAGTAAATTCTGGTTGTCTATCTGCTCTTAAATCTTCATCTCTAAAACATTTAGCAATTTGGAAATATTTATCAAATCCAGAAACCATTAATAATTGTTTAAATAATTGTGGTGATTGTGGAAGTGCATAAAATTCACCTGGATGAACTCTTGAAGGAACTAAATAATCTCTTGCACCTTCTGGAGTAGATTTAGTTAAAATAGGAGTTTCTACATCTAAGAATCCTAATTCATCTAAAGTATTTCTAGCTTGAATTGCAGCAGCTGATCTTAATTTAAAAATATTATAAGATTTTGTAGATCTTAATTCTAAAAATCTATTTCTTAATTTAATTTCATCATTAACTTTATCATCGTTGATATCAAAAGGCATTGGTTTAGATTTGTTCTCAATTATAAGTTCTTCTAAAACAATTTCAATTTTACCAGTTTTAAGATTTGGATTTTCTAATCCTTCACCTCTAGCTCTTACTGTTCCAGTACATATTAAAACATACTCATCTCTTACAGTTTCTGCTTCAGTTAGAATTGCAGGATCAGCAACTAATTGAACTAATCCACCTTTATCTCTTAAATCGATGAATATGATACCACCGTGATCTCTTCTACTATTAACCCAACCAGCTACAGTAACCTTTTGACCAATAGTACTTTCGTTAACTTCTGTACAATAATGCGTTCTCAATTGTTTTCTCCATTATTATAATCTATTTATGTTTTAAAAAAAATAGACTATATTTTAATATTAATTACGCGATTATATCGAATTATTTCTTAAAATAGTTCTTTTATTATTTAATTTCTTTAAATCCATTTCTCGTAGATTTGTAAAATTTTGTATTATAAACTACTTGATTATCTATTATTTCATTAATAATTATATTCTC
>JABSON010000364.1 GCA_013215915.1 Campylobacteraceae bacterium
TGTTTTTACTGTGGAGTCACACTGTGCCGTTGGCAGGCCGACGACGATGTGAAAGCAGAGCATTATAAATATTCGCCACCATTTTTTTTGTGAATCCTAAACTTGCAAAACAGGACCTATCTGAAGCCGACGAGCGGGGTATAGATCAATTGAAGAGTACAGTATTATAATGCGGTATCCGCCAATTTTTTACAAAAAAGTTTTTTTACAGAATTCCACCCTCAAATATTCCATCTTACAATATACGATATATAAACGTGATTAAGTTGCTATAAGTATGTCATTTTATAAGTTAAACTTTGTTGACTACATAGAGATTGTGACCTGTTTACTTTAAGGATGGGTTTGCAGTGTTGCATTTTTATGATGCCATTAAGGGGGCTGTTCATTCCTTCATTCAGAGTTTAGCAAGTTTACAATCTTTTATGACTTCCAACACTCCCTTCTCCATTCAAGGGGGAGGGACATTTAAACCTATAAACATATATCTCAGAACCGGAACCAATAGCTGTGTTCTCTTTTAAAGACCTTCACAAATGTTTAAGTTATTTCCGCCAATCAAGAGCAGAGGGCGTAGTTGTATTTTGTTCTCCGTACTATTTGTTTAGCATTATCCACTCCACTCAAAGTATGACAACTGCGGTATTAATTGGCCAATAGAGGGAGCTACGAGATACCATTACCCAATTAACAGACCGGTGTATATACAGAGTTCAGCCTTCTACATTATAAACATCTTGAATCTAACCAGCAGACCCACCAATAAACATGGCGACGTTAGCTAGTAACGCAAACACTTCAGCTAATGTTACGTGTAACAGTAAGGTGGTCGAAAATGGCATAATCGTGAACAGAAAAGATTAAATAAATTGGATCGAATGGGCCCTGGAATTCATAATCGCATTCAAAACTACCAATTCAACTTATTAAAAACACGAAGATTGGGACTATGCATTTTTCCTTAGTCTGGCATAAAAAAACTATAATTTCTCCATTGTTAGTCACGCATTCCTTGGTGTTTATGTGTATATTATTATGAGTAAAAAGCAAACAGTTGAACTTATGTCAGACATAACGCAAAAGTATTTAAAAAATAAAAACATTTGGCGCATCAAATTTAAAATCACATTTAAAACCACTAGTTCAATTTATAAGAAGGAAAAGGGTAATGTGATATGCATTTACCTTAGTCTGGTCAAAGGAAGAAACGATAATCCTCTCTGTTTTCACTCAGGCATTCCTTTGTAGTTGCTCTGTTTTATTCTCGAGTTTTAATTTCTTAATCAGTTTCTTAAAATTTCCCCCATATAATTTATTTAAAATATAATAATCTCGATATCTAAATGTTTGTACACGTAACACTCGTATACTTATATTGTATGTATTTTTGAGTTAATATTATTGTTAACAGTTATAAGTACTGAATAATCTGCAAATTAAACCAATTACATCCAAACGATTCTTTACTTATGCCTGTTATAGGAATTTGTATAATAACAAAATATGCATAGCGGGGATGGGGTTTGAAAGTACCCCTCAAAGTATAAAAATGTTCCTCAACCAGATTATGTCCCTCAATTTCACGTTCCCAAAATTTCACCCGCTAAAAGTGATTTTTAAAGGCATAAAACAGACTTGTACCCCAATTGGATTCACTGAAAAAACAATTGCAAAATAAGTAATTACAGAGTAATTTTTAAAGGCATAAAAATATATTCTGGTCCAATTTTGACTTAGACATAGCTGGCAACTGGGAAATTCAAAAAATTTCTCCTCAAAATTGTAAAATTATGACCACTTTCTGAATAAAATATATAAAATTCTCACTTTTTTCTGACCAAAACTACTAAATTTTTGAATTGTTTTCATGTGAAAATTACGTAATTTAGCGTTTTCACGACAAAACAACTTAATTATTTCATTGACACAATTTATAATTATTTTTACTTGTTATATAAATAAAAACTTATCCTAAAAACTAGGAAATCGTGCATTTCTGTTTAAAAAAAATAGCCAATCACAAGGAAAAATGGTTATTTTTGATTGGGGGAAAAATTGAGGTAATTCTATACTTATTAGTTATTACTGACAATATTGCTATAAATTTTCTGAAATTAAAGAACATTCCAAAGAAAATCTGACCAAAACCCCAAAATTCTGACTTTTTTCTGGATATTGGTGTATAATTAATGGGTAAGATACACAAAGTAACACTAACAT
>JABSON010000365.1 GCA_013215915.1 Campylobacteraceae bacterium
TATTTAAAAGATAATAATAATGAAAAATATAATAAATGGTTTAATGAAGGAAAAAGTTTAGCTAATAAATATTATTTTAGATATTTACTACATCAATTTAATTGTATAGATAATAATGTAGACTATAATGAGGTTAATTATCACTTACCTGAAGAACTAGATTATTCAAAATTACAAAAAAATTTTATTTAAAAGGTTTAAAATGAATCCATTATGTTTTGTATTAATGCCATTTGGTATAAAAAAAGATGATAACAATAATGAAATAGATTTTAATAAGATTTACAATAATTTTATTAAACCATCAATTATTGATGCTAAACTAGAGCCAATAAGAGCAGATGAAGAACAAGTTGGAGGAATAATACATAAAGCTATGTATGAAAGACTTATGCTTTGTGATTATGCTGTGGCAGATTTAAGCATTTCAAATGCAAATATATTTTATGAGTTAGGAATTCGTCATTCTTTTCAACCTCATTGTACTATTTCTATTTTTGAAGAAAAAAGTATACTATCTTTTGATATTAGTTTTTTAAGATCTCTTCCATATGACAGAGAACTTAAAGAATTAGATAAATTAAAACAACAATTAACTCAAAAACTATTACTTGCACAAAAAGAAAAGAATACTGATTCTCCACTTTTTCAATTAGTTGATGGAATTAAACCTTCGAATATAGAACATATTAAAACTGATGTATTTAGAAATCAAGTTGAATATAATCAAAAAATAAAAGAAAGACTTTTATTAGCTAGAAAACATAAAGATATTCAATCTTTAATAGATATTGAAAATGAAATAAATTTTGATAGTGTTGAGATTGGAGTTTTAGTTGATTTATTCTTATCTTATAGAGGAATTGAATCATTTTCTAATATGATAAGTTTAGTAAATAAGATGCCCGAAGTTCTTTCAAGAACTACTATGATTCAAGAACAATATGGATTTGCATTAAATAGAGAAAATCAAAAAGAAGATGCAATTGATGTACTTGAAGCTGTTATTTTAAAAAATGGTAATAATAGTGAAACTTGTGGAATTCTTGCAAGAGTATATAAAGATAAATGGAATGAAGCATTAGCTAAAGGTGATACTTTTAATGCAAAAGGTTATTTGACAAAAGCAATTAAAACATATGTAAATGGTTTTGAATCAGACTTTAGAGATGCTTATCCAGGAGTAAATGCTGTTACATTAATGGATATAGCAAATGATCCTAGAAAAGATGAATTAATACCAATAGTAAAATATGCTGTAAAACAAAAGATGAAAAATAGTTCTGATTATTGGGATTATGCAACACTTTTAGAATTACATATATTAGATAATAATGAAGAAGCAGCTAATGGTATTTTATTTGAAGTAATTGAAAATATAAGAGAACCTTTTGAACCAAAAACAACAGCAAATAATATTAAAATGATAAGAATGAATAAAGAGTCTAAAGAATTAAATTGTGATTGGATAAAAGGCATAGAAGAAAAACTTCTAAGAAATAATTAAATAAATATAATAAGTCATTTTATAATAAAATAATTATTTTTCTGTATAATTTCATTTAAAAGTATAGAAAAAAGGATGGTTTTGAATATAGCTAGTTTTACTACATGGTGCGAATTACCAACAAAGATTGGTATATTCCGTATGTATGATATGCAGGATGAAAAATTTCGCCTTATTAGTTTTAGTGATATAAATAATTTATGCGAGGCACCTTTAATTAGAATTCATTCTTCTTGCATGGCATCGGAAGTTTTTAAGGCATTAGATTGTGATTGTGCTGATCAATTAGAATCTTCAATGAAGTTAATAGCAAAAGAAAAAGAAGGAATTATTTTTCATCTTCACCAAGAAGGTAGAGGACATGGATTATCATCTAAGATAAAAGCAGTACAATTAATGCAGAATAAAAATATTGATACCGTAGAAGCTTTTAACGAATTAGATTTTGAACATGATATAAGAACTTATAAAAAAGTTACTGATTTATTATCATCACTTGGCATTACAAAAGTTAGAGTTATAACTAATAATCCTAGAAAAATTAAATATCTTGAATTAAATGGAATTAAAGTAGTAGAAAAAGTTTCTTTAATTCCTAAAATTAGAGCTGAAAATAGAGATTATTTATACTCAAAGAATGAAAAGCTTTCGCATTCTTTAGTTTTATCATAAGGTGTTTAAGAATATGACTTCTATATTACTT
>JABSON010000366.1 GCA_013215915.1 Campylobacteraceae bacterium
GACACAACGTGTTGCGACGTCGATATTGATACAAAAAAAAATAAAAAAACATTATCTATATATTAATATATCTTTTTACTTAAATCCGACCATTATTTAGAATAGAACACTATTAAACAAGGAACACTATTAAAATACTATGTATTAAAATCATGTAAAATATACACTACAATTAAAATTATAGGTAATCAGTGATATTGATTATATGAGTATGATTTATCATTAACAATGGATAATGGAGTAGAATTTGATATGGATGAATTTGTGTATTCTTATATGTTAGATTTAAATTATAATAATAATAATATTTTAATAGATAATTTTTTAGAAGATTATTCTGTACGATTATTATCTACAGATTATAGTATAGTTTTAAATAAAGATATTCCAATTAGGTTTGTAATTACATCTTATGATGTTATTCATAGTTGATCTTTACCATCTGCTGGAATAAAAGTGGATGCTTCTCCAGGTAGAATTACTACTATTAAAAGTATTTTTAAATCTAGTGGATTTTATTACGGACAATGTAGTGAATTATGTGGTTTTTTACACGGTTTTATGCCAATAAGTATTAAAATATTTTAGTTTATTTTTTGAAAAAAATAAGATCTTTTAATTTAAATTTTGGACCTCAACATCCAGCAGCTCACGGAGTTTTAAGATTAATTATTGAAATGAAAGGAGAAAAAATAAAGTTTACAGATTCTCATATAGGTTTATTACATAGAGGTACTGAAAAATTAATAGAGTTTAAAACTTTTAATCAGGCTTTACCTTATTTAGATAGATTAGATTATGTTTCTATGATGGCACAAGAACATTGTTTTTCATTAGCTATTGAAAAATTATTATGTTTAAATATTCCTATAAGATCTAAATATATTAGAATTATTTTTTGTGAAATTACTAGAATATTAAATCATTTAATGGGATTAACTACTCATGCATTAGATGTGGGTGCGTTAACTCCTTTTTTATGAGCTTTTGAAGAAAGAGAAAAATTAATGGGTTTTTATGAACGAGTTTCAGGTGCTAGAATGCATGCAAATTATATTAGACCTGGTGGTGTTTTTAAAGATCTACCTTTTTTTTTTTTAAGTGATTTAAATAAATTTATTCAAACATTTATAGGACGTATAAAAGAAATGGAATATTTATTATCTAAAAATCGTATTTGAAAACAAAGATTAATAAATATTGGAATAATTAGTAAAAACTTAGCATATAGTGGTTCTTTTTCAGGTGTATTATTAAGGTCAGTTGGAATAAATTGAGATTTAAGAAAAAATAATTCTTATGAATTATATTCAGATATACCCTTTAAATCACCTATATCAAAAAATGGAGATTGTTATGATAGATATTTATTAAGAGTAGAAGAGTTAAAACAATCTATTAGAATAATAGAATTTTGTATAAATAATATATCTGAAGGTAGTAGTATGTTAAATAATTTTAAAATAGTTTTACCTAAAAGATATGAAATGAAAAATTCTATGGAATCTTTAATACACCATTTTAAAGTTTGTTCTTACGGTTTTAAAGTTTTACCTAGTGAAGTTTATTCTTGTGTAGAATCTCCTAAAGGTGAATTTGGTGTTTATATTAGTACTGATGGGTCAAATAAACCGTATAGGTGTAAATTTAGATCTCCAGGTTTTTTTCATTTACAAGGTTTAAGTGTTATTTCTAAAAATCATTTATTGTCTGATGTAGTTACAATTATTGGTTCAATAGATATTGTATTTGGTGAAATAGATAAATAATAATTTTAATTAAATTTTTTATTATGTATTATTTATATGTAAAATAAATAAAGGTATAAGATTTAGTATAGTTAATAAATTTTTAAAATTATTTATTTTAAAAGGTAAATATTTTAATTTAAAGTATTTTTATTTAAAAAAAAGAGGTTTTAATTTTTTTTTTATTTTATTTTTTATTATTTTTATTTTTTATTTTTATTTATTTTTTATTTTATTTATTATTTAATATTTATTATTTATTATTTATTTTATTTTTTATTATTTATTTCTATTTTAGCTGAATCCCCTGCCTGAGGCACCGCAATATTGGGATTTCTTGGGGGATGGTGTGTGTATGGGGAAGGGGTGCCGATTCCCCTACGCAAGAGTATAGCTTGTTTTCTAAAATGGTTCACTTCTGAAATACAGTTGGCTGGATTAAAAACGTTTA
>JABSON010000367.1 GCA_013215915.1 Campylobacteraceae bacterium
TTACCGACTATAAAATATGTTTTTGCGGTGTGACGTGAAAAATGTACAATATTTTTACACTTTTTGATGTAATATGGGTGAATAGATTACAAAATTTTCCCACGCTCCTAGCCTAACCTAAAAAGCAGGGTAAAAGTCGCAATTTTAACATTTTACCGACTATAAAATATGTTTTTGCGGTGTGACGTGAAAAATGTACAATATTTTTACACTTTTTGATGTAATATGGATGAATAGATTACTATTTCGTCATAATAAAAACTGCCATTTAAAATGTGTAACTATTAAGCCCAACTATACAAACCGATGTTTTAAACCTCTATACGCATCTTTTGGCACAAGAGTGGACAAAGGGTAGTTATTTTGTATTTGGATAGTTATTTAAATGGTAGTAGTCTTTATTCTATGACGAAATAGTAATATATTTGTACATAAATATTAATTTATAAATCACGACCCCACCCTATTTTGGATGAACCTACTTTACCTGAGATGTGTAATTACACAGCTTACATGTGTAATCAGACATACTCTTACAGGCGGTAAATATACTACTGGCACTGAGAGTACATTTATATTCCGGCTATAGAGGTTCGCTTCTCAGGCAGTGCCCGGAAAAGTGTAGTATATTTAGTTACATAGAAAAAGAAATAAAATAAATAGAGAGAGAAAAGATGTCCCAATATACTAGCCAAGGTCTGTAAACCGTAATTTCAATCCCATATTTATTTTATTTATTTTTATATGCCTTCATAAGGATCTTCTTCCCCATCATGAACTCGTAATTAATTTTTTTTTATATCACGCGATCTTCCACGTGCGCGTGTTTGTATCGGTGAAATTCGATTTAAAGAGATTGCATTTTTTAATCTTTACGTGTTGTACGTTCTAGAGAGAGTGATCTTTCTCTAGGTGTGTGAGCAAGTGATCTGATTGGTGAGAATCGTTGTTTTAGAGAAAGTGATCTTCTTCTGGGTCCACTCTTCTCAACTATATCCTTCATTATATCATTTTGATCTCGTAACATAGTTTCTAATTTTTGTAAAACATTTTTTTCTGATTTTATTTTTATATTTTTTTGGATTTTTGCCCCCTTTATAATAGAGGAGATTTTTTATTTTTTTTAATATCTTGATACATTTTTATTTTTAAACCTTCATTAAATATATCACGATAAATTTTAATTTTTATATCGGGTTCTATAGATTTATTTTCAATTAAGTTTAATCATTTATTTTCTATTTTTACTAAATTATCGCGTAAAGGATTGGTATCTAAAAATATTGAAGAAGGTAATTTTTTAATAGGGGAAATACCTGAATCACTTTGCTGAATAACTGCTCTCAACATTTTAAGTAAGAGCAGCTATTAATGCGGATAATATTGGAGTGATCAAGGATAGGAAACCCCCTTTAAGACCTCTTTTAATAAATGTGCTAACTTTATCACTTGATTTAGCTTTTGCTATTCTTCTTATTAATCCTTTATTTTTTTTAAGAATACCTAATTCTCGCGACGTGAATATTTTTTTATTAGCTTTTTTATTAAACGCTTTATTATAGAGCACCTCGTTAGAAATTGTCTGAAAATCCTCGAGTATTTTATTATTTTTACATAAAATCTTTTTTTGTATTGGAACAGATTTTTTACTTAATTTCTTAAAATATCTTAGACGATTTTTATGAGACCCGTGCATTGGAATAAGTCTAATATTTTCTCTTTAGAAATCTTATCTTTCAATGTAAAGTCCTTTAATAATTTTTTTAAATAATAAATTCTGGATTTTCTACGTCTATTAAGTAAACGTCTCCGGGTCCTTATAGCGGACATCTGTGAGCTACACTGCATGCATGCTTTATTTATTAGGTAAAAATAAAATCTGTCTGGCTAGGCGATTAGTATTAGTACGAAATAAAATCTCAAAAGGAGGCCCTCTTAAAAAACTAACAGGGTGAGCGTCTAGTAAAAGTACCTGAAATTTCTTTTTCATTGTACTTTTATAAGACGTTTAAAAATATTCAGCCATTTCTTTCCCACCTAAGCGGGAAGCGAATATATTTAAAGCAGTAAGATTCATACCCACATCCATAAATCCGTAATAACAGGCGTTATGACGAAGAGAAACATAATTAGGAGATTGGATAAAAAGGTTTTGAAGAATTAAAATAACAGATATATTTTTGTGATGA
>JABSON010000368.1 GCA_013215915.1 Campylobacteraceae bacterium
CAGGTTAATATCTGGGATTTTTTTGCTTTTTTAGGAAAATGCAAAATTGTTCTCATCATTTGAACATTCGGTTTGTATGAAGCTCCGAATGCCTTATATTATATACTGTAATTACTATTGCAATCACGGTTTAAATATAATTTATAACATTATTATGTCTAAGTTAAATGGAACTATTAAATGTAATTCACAAGAGAATAATGGAGTTGAATTTATTATAATATTAAATATATAAGGATAAAACTTATGAAAAAGTTAATTATGTTAATGATGCTATTAAATATTTATTTTATAAATAATTTAAATTCAAAAACTTTAAAGATTGCTGTTTCAAATGATTTGGCACCTTATACTTATTTAAATAAAGATAATAAAGTAGAAGGAATATTAATTGATTATTGGCTTTTATGGTCAAAAAAAACAGGAATTGATGTTACTTTTGTAATTTCTTCGTGGAGTGAGACCTTAAATGCAATAAAAAATAAAACAGTAGATATCCATTCCGGTCTATTCTTTTCAAAAGAGAGAAATATGAATATGGTTTATCTTGATAAAATCTACTCTTCAATCTCAAATATTTATGTACGAAATAATAAAAATATCAATTTAATTAAAGACTTAGACGGAAAGATATTAGCTTTTTTAAAAGACACTTATTATGAAAAGTATATCAAAAAGAATTATCCAAAAATAAAAATAAAAACTTACAATAATTATCAAGATTTAAAAAAAGCATTTTTAAAAAAAGAAATAGATTCATTTATAGACGATTCATTAATAATTTGGATGAATATAATAAAAACCTTTTCATATAATGAAATAAAAACCTTAGATGATTTTAATCTAGAAGAAGACTTTTATGCTGCTGTTATAAAAGATGATAATGAACTAAAAAAACTAGTTCAAAATGGAATAAAACTAATTAATAATAATGATATCCAAAAAATCGAAGAGAAATGGATTATTAACAATGACTTAAGACGGTATACAAAAGATAAAATGTCAATTACTTCTTTATCTAAAAGTCAAATAGAGTTTCTAAAAAACAATAAAAACTTAAGAATTTCAGTAATTAATGATTGGGGAATATTTTCTTCTTTAGATAAAAATAATAAATTAGTAGGGTTTCATGTTGATTTATTAAATGAAATAAATAGAATATTAAATTCAAGTTTAAAATTTAAGATTTATGATTCATGGGATAAATCTTTTGATGATACTAAAAATGCCAAGATATCTGGAATTTTCGGTTTATCTTGGTCAAAAGAACGTGATAAATATTTCAACTATTCACCTTCTTATTATTATGCACCTTTTTATTTAATTGTTAGAAAATTAGATAATACTATTAAATCTTTATCTGACATTAATAATAAAATAGCAGTTACAATAAAAAATAATATATCAAACACAATTATTAAAAATAATAATACTAATACAAAAATAATTTTTGCAAATAAATCAGAAGATAGATTTAATAAAATTTATTTAAAAGATGCAGATTTTATGTTAGTGCAATTTTTAAATAAAGAACTATTAAAGAAATATAATTTAAAGGTTTCTAAAATAATTTATTCAGAAGAAGGTTCTTTTTCTTTTGCCACTGCTAAAGAAAATCTTATTTTTGCAGAAATAATCTCTTTTGCTATTGCTTCTTTAAGTGAAAACTTCTTGCATGATTTGAAAAAAAAGTGGTTTGATGATGAAAAGAAAAGAAGTATATTTACAATAGAAGAAGAAAAGTATATTAAAAACTCACCTACTATTATAGTAGGAGTTGATAATTGGAAACCTGTTGTTTTTTCGAAAAATAATAAAAGTATTGATGGAATTGCTGGTGATATCTTAAAAAGAATAGAAGTTATTTCAGGTTTAAGATTTAGGGCTAAAACAGGTGAATGGTACCACTTGTTAGAAAAATTTAAAAAAAAAGAAATTGATATATTAGCGGATACTGTCTTAACTAAAGAAAGATTAAAATATGGCTTGTTTACTCAAAGTTATTTAGAAAATAAAAGTTCTATTTTTGTGAAAGAAACTAACACGTATATAAAATCTTTTAAAGATTTAAACTATAAAAATTTAGGTATTCAAAAAGGTTTATCTACAATAAATAGAATTAAAGCTCTTTACCCTAAAATAAATATTATAGAAACTACAAGTATTAAAGAATCACTT
>JABSON010000369.1 GCA_013215915.1 Campylobacteraceae bacterium
TAAAAAATACCAATTACATACATTTTATTCTAAAATAAAAAATAGCATCAATTTCATTTCAAAGTGTAATATTTTTTTATGTCTTATTTGTGGGATTTTTATTTTTTTGTTTATCAATAAGGGATTAATTTAAATTATATATTAGAACTATGAAACCTTAATATATTTTCAATTTATGATTCAACACATTATGAGGGATATTTTTATTAAAATTTTCTTTTATAGCCCTCCTTTTTTTATCGAAGTATATATAAATAAAAATTTAAATAATTGTACAAAATTTACAATAAGTTAAAATGCGTAAAAACGTTCTTAGCTATCTACTTCACGCAGAATTTGTTGGCTTTTTACTACATTTTTCAATGAAATAATAATAAATTTTTTGTGCATAAATTTTATTAGTGCAAAATAATATTTTCCCATTATACTTTTGTAGTGCACAAGAGTTGATACTTCAATTCCATTGCTTTTAGGATTATATAGCATTGAAAACCTGTATTCCATAAATCCCATATCATCACCAAATACAATTTCATTTTCATTTCTATTAAATATTTTCCAAGTACCAATGCAAGTGTTTTTTTGAAATTTACTTTCTTCAATTTTCTTTTTAATACTTTTTTTACTAAACATACCTTGACTTACAATATTTAGCCAAAGAGCTTGAGATAAAAAGTACTCTTTTGCAAATTCATCTACCCCATTAAAATTAATATCAGTAATATTGAAACAGTCTACATAGTCGATTTGTTGAAACTCTTTGTATGCTAATGTACTTGTATTAATTTCTTTTTCTACTATCATGATTTTTCTGCTTTTTCTTTAAGTTCAAGATTCATTGTTTTAAAGAGCTTCAATACATCAAAAATCATGTCCTCGAATAAATATCCGACTACACCCTCAAGTTTCCATTTTTGAGTAAATCTAACTTTATTATGTGATATTTCTTCAATCAAAAACTGATGAGTTGCTTTAAAAAAGTAGCTTGATAATAATGTTTGACTAGCAATGAAGTATGTGTATTTCTTTTTATCTATTAATAATGCTTTAAAATTATCTTCAATTGATCCCTTTTCATCAAATATAGTAATAAAAAAGTTTTTTTTTAATTCTAAATTATTGTTATTTTCCATTTTTAACACACTATTCCATTTGGGATAGTTTTTAAAATCGGTGATTATATTCCAAACTTTTTCTTTTGATGCTTCAATATCTACACTTATTATATAGCCATAGGTGTTATCATTGTTTTTATTTTCAAGATTTATTGAGGCAGCTTTTGAACTGCATCCTAATATCAAAAAAGCCAAGAATAAATGGATAATTATTTTACGTAACTTCATAGTTTATACCTTTAAATTTTAGGTATTATAAGTAAAAACTATTTTTTAATATTGTAAAAAAACGACATTACTTCATCTGTGGGTGTGAAATTTGAGAATTTTTTAAATTCTTTATTAAAATGTGCTTGGTCGTAATAACCAAAACCTAAAGCTTTTAGAGACAGTTCATTAAATCCATTTTTCATTAAACTTTTAAAAGCATAAAAGAACCTAATAATATTTGTAAATTTTTTAGGGCTAAATCCAAGTAAATTATTAAACAGCCTTTCTAACTGTCTTGAATTTATATCATAAGTTTGAGATATCTCTTTTATTGAAAGATTCCCTTCTTTAGACATTATTTCATCAATGATTCTTAACATATTTTTATTTAGTATAATATCTTCACAGTAATTTTCTAATATATTATTTAGTTTATTGACTTTAGTTGTTTCAACTTTTTCATTAAAATTTAAAAGTAAAAAAGTTCTTTTGAGATATCTTCTAATGGTATAATTTTATTAGTAAACTCACTTGCTTTTATATTTAAAAGTTGCGGTAATACTGAAGGCATAAATCTAATTCCAAATGTTTCACTAATTGCTTTAAAAGGGATAATGATACTTTCATTGAAACTGACTACAAATAATAAATACTTGTTATCATATACAATATCCATTCTACCATCAGGTACTATTGGTATATTTATAGTTTCTTTCGTATGATTTTCTAATACCCAATATACATCAATAATATGGGATAGTTTTGATGATGGATAATATTTATTTGTGTATATATTTTTAATGTTAATTTACCTTCTTTTGAATTAATTAATGGTGCCAAATTGTTATATA
>JABSON010000037.1 GCA_013215915.1 Campylobacteraceae bacterium
ACTATTAATTTATTTTTTATGTTAGAGTTCTAGTTTTTTTGATTATATTAGATAAATCATGGTAGAACTTCACTAAGTCTTATTCCTTTTAGTTTATATTTTAACAAATATTTTAATTGTAAAAAAATATAAATTTTCCTAAAAATTAGTTAAATATAAAACTTAATTAAAACTTTCTAAATATTATATATGCATAATAAATACCTATATAAGGGTATGTGTAGACAAAAAGATAGATTCTATTTGTAAATTGTAAGTATAATTTTTAGTTACTATTCCAGAAATTTTAGGTTCAAAAAGAATAGACCAATAGCTTCAGGCACATTATCATCGTATAAAAGTAAGAAAGACAAAAAAGAGTATAAATCATAAAATGATACGATTATAAGTTTTAATCGGCTCATAATATGAGACCATTATAACAATTATTCGTTTCAAAGGTTTGATACTGCTACGCTAAATAGGGCAATGCGTATTTTAAAAGTGTTTTTGATTTAACGGGATAATATAGTCTTTAGAGAGCCTATATCACAGTGGTGCACCTAGAGAGATTTGAACTCTCACACCGTTAAGTACGAGCCCCTCAAGCCCGCGCGTCTACCGTTTCACTACCGTATTAACGGGAGTTGTAGACTTTAGATAGCTAATAGATACACACAAAAGGTACACACATCATTCCTTGAATTAACATTCTAGGATTACAAAATGTCAACTATACCATACTTAAAAACTACAACTACTGGTTTATATAAATACAGAAGAAGACTACCAAAAGACCTTGAGGGTTTCTTTAACTCCAAAGAACTTATTAGGTCTCTTGGCAATAATGAGATTGAAGCAACAACGAAAGCATTGTCTATAACAAGTGTATTAAATGAAGCTATTGAATTAACTAAACTATCATCAATACCTAAATCAGTTATCTTTGATTTATTGTCAGATAAGCTTCAACTAAAATCTACAACAGTAAAACCTAAACCACAAGATAAAAGTAAGTTATCATATCTTTCTAAGTTATATATAGAGCAATCAAATGTTTCCGTATTGGAACACTCAAAGAGAATTTACTTTCTTCAATCTCTTCTACCTTCATTATTAGAAGTGTTGTTTAAGAAGAATGACCTTGACATTAATTCATTAAGTTATGAGAAAATATTAATGATTAGGAAGCTACTTGTTAAAATGCCAAATATGAACTATGGAAACTTTAAAACAATGAATCTAACTTCTCTTATATCTAGGCTCCATAAAAATACACTTGTAATTCCTGATAAGCATTTAGTATCAACAGAGACAGTGAATAAGAATTTAAAGAGAATCAAAAGTATCCTTATATTTGCACAAGACCTTGGAACATATACAAATAGTATTCCTAAATCAATCACTATTCAAAGTAAGGAAACTTCATCAAGAGACTATAAGGCTATATTAACAGATGAAGAACTAGAGAAACTACTTTTGAATACTCCATTAGATATTAGATACATTTTTGAGGTTCTATATTTCACTGGAATGAGAAGGTCTGAACTATATAAGTGTAAAGTGATTAAGGTAGATGGTGTACTTTGTTTTGACCTAAGGTCTCCTTCTTCAAAATTAAAAACTAAATCAAGCTATAGAACTATTCCAGTACATAATAAGTTGTTTTATAGAATTGATGAATTTAATATTATTGTGAATAATCTAAAGCCTGAAAGATTAACTAAAAACTTCACTAGAATTGCTAAAAATGTATTAGAAGATACTGAGTGTAAATCTCTATATTCTCTTAGGCATACTTTTGCTACTAACTTAGTTGCTAAAGGAGTTCAGCCTGAAATAGTAAGTGAATTAATGGGACATGCTCACTCTACAATGACTATGAGTAGATATGTAAAAGGTTACCCCTTGATAGTTCTGAAGGAGGCAATAGATAAGTTAAAGTTTATTAATTTTTAATATTTTTAGATGTTTTATTAACTTTGAATATTTCTTAGATGTATGGGCGTACATATAAATCATACTTACTAAGTTTTTATTAGAAGTAATCATAATACTAAACTCATCTATAAATATTTTTCTTGATTTATCATCTTTAATATTTTCTAGATGAGAAAGCATAACCTCTATTAATTCACATGCTTTATCATATTTATACTCTATATCTTCCACCTCTTGCTTTATCCTTTGATAGTTATCATTTCTTGGGTCACCATCTGATGATTCTAACATATCTATATAACTTTTATTTCCCCAGTATAATTCAGTTGGGTTATCTTTTATCTGAATCTCTATTTTTTCTAACTGTTTATAATATCTGTCCATTTTAACATTCATATTACTTATAAAGAACTCTTCAGTTTGTTTTGAACTTTCTTTTCGTGATGCTTTTAGTTCCTCTATTTGGGCCTCTAAACTTCTTGATTGAACTGCAAGAGCTTCACTTTGTTGTATTAAAGATGACTCTTGTTTATCAATACTTTCTTTCATCTGTTTATTTGCTTCACTTTGAAATAAAATACTAAGAGCTACTGCTAGGAAGGCTAGTGCAGAGAAATGTCCTGACATAATATCTCCGATTTGTCCTCTTATTGCCCATGTGTCTGTAGTTTCATTAAATAAGTAATTTAAAGAAGGATTATCTATTACGCTTTTATCAAGATAATTACTTAATAAGTATAAAGGTGAAAACTCAATAGAAAGAAGAGTCAATATAAAATTAATAAGTAGTATAATCATAAGAAACATAATTAGTTTTTTCAATAGAATCCTTTTGTATTTTTGAATTATAATATAAAGAAAGTTAATTTTTAGATTCTTTCTATTGAAATGTTATTAATGTTAAGTCTTGATTACTAATACAAGCTCCTTCTCTTAAATCTTCTACATCAAGATGTATGTAGTTTAAACTTGTATGGTAACTTTTGTGTCCCATAAATCTCATAATCCTATATCCATTCCATTTGTGTTGGCCTGCTAATCTAGATGCAACAGTATGTCTTAATCCATATGGTATATATTCTTTATAAATATACTTATCTGTCCATCCTAATATTATTTTCATTTTGTTCCATCTATTGATAATGGTATCTTTGGTTAAAGTATTAATTCTTATATTCTTTACTTCTTTTATTGAAGTTATTTCTATAAGTTTTATATCTGAAATATCTTCTATATTATAATTATTAATAATATCAATAGTTTTATTTTGTGATAAAGCATATTTAATCAGAAGTTTCATAGATTTTAAAACAATACCTTCAAGTGGAAGAGTCCTAATTAAATCATTCTTTGTTGAATTATATCCGCCTCTACTTATAGTTATAGTTTTATTCTCAAAATCAATATCTCCAATCTCTAAATAAATATATTCTGCTGGTCTTAATCCAAGTCCGGAGTTAATAATAAAATACTGAAGCATCTCCCAGTTTTTCTTTGTAGTACTCTCTTTGTACATTTGACATAATGTTTTATACATCAACTCTTCTTCTTTTTTAGAAAAACACACCTTTCTGCCATTTGTAACACTCATTCTTAAACCTTCAAAACTTAACTTATTTTCAAAGATTACCTTTTGCTTTATTTCTATTAACTCAGTAGCTATTTTAAGGTCAGATAGATAGTGATTTACAGTTTTATTTGCATATTGTTTTGAAATTAAATATTCTTTAAATCTGTCTAAATCATCTATTGTTAGTTTTGATATTGGTTTGTTTACTCCAAAAAACTTTGATATGTACTTCCATCTATTAGGAGGATTTCTGTAGTCCCTTAAATATTGCCATTTTACCTTATCCATATATTCACCAACTTCCTCAAATGACATTGTTTTTATACTAGTAATCATTTCTGTTGGTTCATTATAAATATTTGTTAATTTATTATATTTTAAATGTGGAGAAGCTCTAATCATTCTTTTCCATTTATTCTCTGATACGAGAGCTTCTCGTTTATTTGTTGTTTTCCATTTCTTTTGATAGCGATTTAATTTAATTTTAAAGTCTGACTTCCAATAACCTTCTTTCGTTCTAAACATTAAATAATCCTTTCAATTTATTAAATCATACAAGTAAAGAGGTTTACTAAATCTTATTTTAGGGTCAATAAAAGGCTATCGAAACCCTTAATATTACAACTTTACTCAATACTAATGTGAATATAAATTATCTTTTAAAATTCAATATCGAGTAATGTAAAAAAGTAAGTGTGTTTCTATCTAACATGATACATTCATAATACTAAGTTAAAGAATTAGCTTTTTGATTTGAGAAGACAGAGGTTAAATATATGAATTTTATATTTTACTATGGAGAGTAAAGAGTTAGATTTAACGAATAGTAAGGCAGACGTGAGCTTGTCTGCCTATCTTAATTTTGACAAGCTCTATAAGAAGAACTTATTTCAGTAATAAGGTGCTCTTGTTTTGTCTCATATTTTAACAGTAAAATCTTGTTATCATCTTGTTTAACTAATTGATTGTATACCTTGAGAAGACCATTTTGTTCTTTCCTTACTTCATCTAATTTATGAAAACATTTATTAAAATCAAACTTTTCACTTGATGATATCACAGTAACAATACTCATTAACACTATTATTATTTTTTTCATATTCATCCTTTTCATATAAAGAATCATACCATAAATTAGCAAAACAATAACCATTTTATTATTTAAAAATAATATTATATAATAATGCAATATTGCTTGCAGACCTTATGTCTAAGGGTATATTCTATTATTATGTAATATAAATAATTTTATTAGATAACCTTTGTCTGATAAAATAATAAAAATATCTGTGAGGTAATATATATATATGTACGACCTTGATATTTTCCCCCGTTGCCTCTTCTTTCTTTATAACAAAGTCCACACAGTTCCCTAAGAGCCTTTTTATAATTTATTATATTTAGTAGAGATACCTTTAGCCTTTTCTACAGGATACTTCTGTTTGTTCTTTTCCAGTTTATTTAATAATGCTTCACCTAAATCAATTCCAGTTACATCAGATAAAGATAATAGGTATGCAAAGACATCAGCCATTTCATCCGCAATATCTTCCTTGTTTTCTTTTACAACCTTATGAGACTCTTCTTGAGATTTCCATAAAAAGTGTTCTTGTAATTCTGAAGCTTCTATTGATATAGCTTGAGAAAGGTCTTTAGGATTATGGAATTGCTTCCAGTCTCTCTCATCTCTAAATTCTACAAGTTTGGCTTTTAATTTGTTTAAATCTCTCATGATTAATCTTTCTTTATAAGTATTTTAATTATTATATAGAAAAATAACTTTGATGATAGATTTAGATAATAGTATATTGTATTTATCAAAACTAACTATTTTACAAATAAGGAATATTCATGTCAGTCTTTTTAATTACAGCTACAGATGATGATTCAAAAAAGAATTATAAAAAAACATTAACAACAGCTATATCTGTTAAGAGAAAAAATACACTTGTTCAATTAGATAATACATTAATAAATGAAGAAATATATGCTTGGGGATTTCCCAATAATGAGAAGAATATTAAGTTGATCTCTCAAATGATGATAGGTGACATATGCTTTTTCTATGGTAATGAAGGTAAAAGCAGTTCATTTATATATGCTTTTAGAATAAAAAAGATATTAATGTATGATAAGACAAGTATTTCAGCAATATCCAATGACTTTTGGGATAATAATTCTTATCTTCCATATCTTATTGATAAGCCAATTAAGTTAAATCTTAGTACATTAGACTTTAGTAAAGAATTAGATTATGACCAAGAATATTATGCTAGTCATGTTCAATCATCTGCAATATTGGCAAATGAAGAACGAGGTGCTTTAGCACTGGACAAATATGGAAACTTTACGATATGGGCCATACATATTATTGGTAAATATGCATTGAATAAGAATATTATTAATATAGAGGAACATACAAATAGTTTCATAAAAACAAATGCTGAACAATCTAAATTACTATCAAAATCAAAGAGTCCTTTATTTAAGCTGTCTAAAAAAAGTAAAAGTAAAACATCTAATAATAGAAAGTATAACTCTAAAACTAAAAGTTCAATAGCAACGAAAGTTATTGGGGATAGAGGGGAAGAAGCAGTTTTGAAATATTTGGAAGCAACATTACCTTCTTCCTCAGTAAAAACATTAAAGTGGATAGCAGAGATAGGAGAAAAACCTGGATGGGATATTGAATACATTGATAGTCTTAATAATCTTATCGCTGTAGAAGTAAAAACAACAACATCACATCACTTTAGTTCAATTAACATTACAGCAAATGAATATAAAGCATCAAAGGAAAAGGGAGATAATTATCATTTATATTTAGTATCTAATTGTTTTCAAACAGATAAAGAACAGTTTGATATTATTAAGAATCCTGCAAAAGTGTACGATGGTTTATTTACTCCTACAATGTACAGAATTGATTAGTTGATGATATATAAGAAACTTATACTATTAATATTAATTTCATTATCTCTTACCGCAAATACAAAGATAACTTCTTTTAGCAAATCTAAAAAGATACTAAAGAAAATCTACAGAGGACATCAAGTTACTTTCTATTCTGAATGTAAATACAACTACAAAGACAAGAAGAACATGATTGATAGGTCATCTTGTGGATACAAACCTAGAAATGAAAGAACTAAGAAAGGTAACATTAACAAGAGAGCCCGACGTATTGAGTGGGAACATGTGATACCTGCTGAAAACTTTGGGAGACAATTCAGTTGTTGGAGAGAAGGTGCTACTAGGTGTGTTAAGAAAAGTGGTAAATCTTACAAAGGTCGTAAGTGCTGTTCAAAGACTAATAAAAAGTTTAAATACATGGCTTCTGACTTACATAATCTAGTACCTGCTATTGGAGAGCTAAATGCTGATAGGTCTAACTTTAGATTTGGAATGATTGCAGGAGAGAAAAGAAGATATGGTAAGGGTATTGACTTTGAGGTAGACTTTAAACAACGTACTGCAGAACCTAGAGATGAGGTTAAAGGTAATATAGCTAGAACTTATTTCTACTTTGAAAAGACTTACGATATGAAGATATCAAATAAGGATAAGAAGATTCTTAATGCTTGGAATAGCTTAGACCCAGTTGATGATTGGGAAAGAGAACGTAATAGCAGGATTGAGAAAGCTCAAGGTAACAGTAATAGGTTTATTAAATAAGGAGACAACTTGTCAATGCTAAAATCACTTTATGGTAGATTTAAAAGTTTTATAATAATAAAAGGATACAGGAAAGAGCTCAAGGGCATAATAGAGCATAAAAGTCTTATAATATCGAGGGCATTTATACTTATTAGTAATATGTCAAAAACTAGAAGTATTAAAGATAACAGTGATTTGTCCGAAGTTTTTTTAAAGTTAATTGTGGATGAAGAATTAACTTCACAAGAAGATGAACTATTAGAAGAAGTAATTGTTTTTAAAGATGAACTATTAGAAGATGAGTTAATAACTAAAACATTAGTTAATTATTTCTTACTTAAATCTTTCTATAATTCATTTTCTAATGCGTCTTCCTATAGTTTCTTTGAAAAAGCAACAAGAATTGATAATAATATTCTTAGAATTGAGTCCTCTGAATCTTTTAAAAAAATATGTAAAGTAAACAAAAATAAATTAAAAGATACTTTAAATAAATGTCAACATATAAATGCAGAACGTGTTGAACGTGAAAAAGTGAAAAGAATTAAGTCTATAACAATTACGTATGAACACGTAAAATATTTTATTTCGTTATTGTCAGTCCTATTTCTAATAAGTGGATTTATTTATAATATGTTTTTATTTAGAAGTTTCAACGTAAATATTTCTTATTATTTTACAATAAGTGATTATCTTTCAAGTAGCTTAAATGAAGTTGTTCCAATATTTATTATCTCATTTATTGGAATATTTTATTTTATGCTAGGTAGATTGAGAAAAATAGGTTTGGAAATTCATGAAGAATTGTGTGATATTAGTAAACAAGATAGTTGGTTGGAAAAGTTAGTGATGATAAGTTATGTAATTTTCACAATAGTGATATTCGTTAATGAGGAGCATATGAATTATTTCTTGTTTGCACCCATTGTTGTTTTATTATATACTTATTTATTGAATAAGTTTACATTTTGGAAGTACATTAAAAATGCACAAAAAGCAATTTATTTCATTTCTGGAATAATGTTTTTACTTATTTATTTGTCTGCAAGTATTCTAAATAAAATAGATTATTTAAATAGTGAAAACTATGAATCGAAGTCTTTTGTTAAGTACAAGGAGGAGTACAAAATGTTTTCCAATAGTAAATTCATTTCTGCAAACTCTAAGTATCTTTTTGTCTTAAATAAAAATAAAGAAGTCATTATTCTTCCTCTTAACGCGATTGACTATATCAGAAGTAAAAAATAACTAAAATATCTCTAAGGTCATATATATACGTACGACCTTTAGATTTTCCCCCATTGCCTTTTAACTTTTCGTTATATCTACATCTACACAGCTCCCTGAGAGCCTTTTAATAATCTATCTTTATCATTACATACCTAAACCTTCTACAGCACCTCAGACACTTGTACCTAACTAGAAGTATTCCTCTATCTTGATACCTTTCTAATTAATATTAAGTTAATAAGCTGAGGTTAATCTAAACATAACTTCAACCAATTCCTTCACAAGTCTCTTGACAAAGTAGGGCTATATTTGTTAATATTCTGTAACACTTCAAATGTAGTGTTATGAAAGTAAACCTTAAAGGACTATCCAAATGACTATCTATGCGTACCTGAGACTATCAACTGATGAAGAAAAACAATCTAATTCATTTGCAATACAGAGAGCTTCTATTGATTCTTTTGCTAAAGATAATGAGCTAGAGCCAATCTATAAATACTTTGAAGATAAGAAAAGTGGTGGTGCAGAATTACACAAGAAGTTAGGACTTATGGAATTACTAAACACTATCAAAAAGAATGATAAAGTTATTGTTCAGAAGATTGATAGACTTTCAAGAGATACTTTACAAATGGGTTGGATAAGAACTGAAATAGCTAGAAAGGGAGCTGAGTTAATCATAGTAGATACAAATGGAGATTCAAATGACCCAATGCAAAAGCTAATGGAACAGATAGTATCTTCTTTCGCTGAATATGAAAGACAAATGATTAGAACTAGAATCAAAGCTACAATGGAACATAAGAAAGCAAAAGGTGAAAAGCTTGGAGGTTCAATTCCCTTCGGTTACGATGTTGAAGAAGTTGATAATAAGAAGAAACTTATTAAGAATGACTCTGAGCAGAAAGTAATATCATCAATTAGAAGATACAGAAAGAAAGGTTTATCACTTGGTTCAATAGCTACGAAGTTAAATGATAAAGGAATTACAACTAAAACAAATAAAGAGTTTCAATCAATGCAAATAAAGAGAATTCTAGATTATAAACATAGCTAATTCTACCTGCCTGACGTATGCCTGAGAGCATCAACTATTGTTACCTAACTCATTACCTTCCTGACACTTAAAAGAGCTTCAATCGAGGCTCAGGATACATCACTAAATCACATCATAAATCAACTTAATTACTAGCTTAAATCATCATCATAAATGGGTCTTAAATACCTTCTTAAATCACTTCAAAAGTACATCTAAAATCAGTCTAAAATACCTCTTTTTTCATCAAAATTCCAAAACGCTGTAGATACCTAATAATGGGGCTTGTAGATAGACACCCCTCTACTAGAAGAGAAAGACTTCAAAATCAACAGAAAAAAGGATGAATTTAAAGGTAGTTATTTAGTTAAATATTGACCTCTGAATTCGTATCTAAAAAGGGTGTAAATGAAAGAAGAAAACGAAACAATAATTAAGGTATATGATGCAGTTATGGGGAGTGGAAAAACTACATACATCATAGAACAAATGAACAAGAATAAAGAAGAGAAATACATTTACATAACTCCCAATATTGATGAATGTATAAGAATTACAGAAGCTTGTCCTGAGCTTGAATTCAAACAACCTAGTAATGAAAAAGGTACAAAGTTAAAAGACCTACAGAAACTTGTAGAGAATGAAGAGAATATTACTTCAACTCATGCACTTCTTACACACTTCACAACTGAAACACTAGAGCTACTAAAGAATAGAAATTACCATCTTGTCTTAGATGAAGCTATTGAGCCTTGTGTAAAATATAGAATTGAAGCTACTGATATAGAAATGTTATTTGATTCAGGTTATGTAGGAATTAGAAACGATGGAATTACTTTAGAATGGCTAAAAGCTAGACCTGAATATAACTCAAAGTTCTTTTGTGAATACAAGTTGATACAGAATCAGAATCTAGTTATGTTTGATTTTAATAATTCTAGTAAGAATAAAAAGGTATTCATATGGGAAATGACTAAAGGCTTGTTTGAAAGCTTTATGACAACTACAATTCTTACTTATCAGTTTGATGGAAGTATCTTGAGGTCATATTTTGATATTAAGAACATAAGTTACACAGTGGATACTCAAAGATTATCAAGACCAATGAAACTAGGTCACTTAATTAATGTATGTATTCATGATGGAATTAATAAGATTGGAAAACATAAACAAAGTTTAGCTTCTAGTTTGAAGAAAGACCCAAAGAAATGTGCAGAACTTGGAAGAAACATTTATAACTTTACTTCTAATCTTGTACCAACTGCAAGTAATCAAATCATGTGGACTTCTTTTAAAGATGCAAGACCCAAGATAAAACCCAAAGGATGTGCTAAAGGATTCCTTCCTCATAACCTGAAAGCTACTAATAAATATGGAGAGAAAACAACTTTGATTTATGCTCTTAATAGATACATGGATGTACCAGTTAAAAAGTACTTAGAATCTCAAGGTGTAAATGTGAATGAAGATTTATGGGCATTAAATGAGATGCTTCAATGGATTTTTAGAAGTGCTATCAGAAATGATAAATCAATTAATATCTATGTACCTAATATCAGAATGCGAAAGTTATTACTTGATTGGTGTGAAGTTAACTAGATAGGTTTAGGAAGAAATAACTTTAAAACTTCCTAAGCAAGCTCTGAACGACCTATCAGTAGGGGCTTGTAGACATCAACCCTTAAAAGAAGAGTAGGTACTAAAAGTTAAAGTAAAGACATCATAAGTTGTATGTAGAGTGCTATCATAAGCTTAATGTAGAAAACATAGACATAAATACTAGTAGTAACATCTGTATTGTTATCTGATTAGGTTTCAACATTAACCACTAGTAATAGAACTCTATACACATCTACACTACATCTTAGGTCTTTGTGTCTTATATTATCTATTTGTTTTCAATCTAAACCAACAATCATGCCCCTCCCACAGCTCCTTGAGAGCATTATCTAATTACTCATGTGTGTTTGTACAGTAGAATCACCACAGAGCTTCAGTATGAAAGACTATTATAACAATGTTAGAGAATTTATTAAAGATAACAAAACAAGAAATAGGTGGAGCAAGTGTTGTAAAACACAAATTAACTGATACAGTAGATGCACGGGAGTTACATAAAGGGCTATTAGTTCAGACACCTTTTGGAATGTGGGTTAAGCGTAGAATGTCTAAAACAATGTTTCAAGAAGCCTATGATTACGAGGTACACAAAGTTGTTCACCCCAAGAATACGGGTGTTTCTTTAGAATCTAAAGAGTACATAATGTCACTTGAAATGGCTAAACACTTTGCGATGATGGAGAACACACCTAGAGGCTATCAGGTTAGAGGTTACTTTATAGAATGTGAAACAAGTCTGAAAGAGATTACAGATTACCTAGGATTGAGACATAATGATTCAATGTCTAAGGTTAAAAGAATGGCTGAGAGTCAGAGCTTTGGTACGCTACGAGAAATTCGTATCGCCTATAATACTCAAGGTCAACTGATGAATACTTACCTTTTAGATAAAAGACAGATGATGGCTGTAAGTGGGACTTTAAGTGTTGACTTACAGATGATGTTAGTTGATAGAGTGAATGAGATATGCGTAGAGTCATTCTTTGAGGTGACTGAACATTTTAACTTTAGAATCCTTTTAGAGGGTGAATCTAAGGTTGGGAATAACTGGAAGGAAACACACTAATGGAAACATTTGGATGGATAATGACTTATGTAATAGTCTTCTTCGTAGGTTTAATGATGGGAGTATAGAGATGATGAAAATAAGCAGTAAGGATTTAAACACTCTACGGTATTGGGCTCAAGTTGGTATAGGGGCTAAAGCTCACGAATATGAGAAGAAGTATCCTAAGAGAGAAGGCCCTCACGAGAAGGTATGTAGAATTGTACATAAAGTATATATGACTCAAGATGCAGGACCTTATAGATGCAGTTAGTAACTAAAAAGAAGATAGGCAAAGTAGCTCAAGCAACCTCTAGTTCAAGAGTGATAGCTGAGATGTTTGGGAAGAGGCACAGTCACGTTATAGAAGCAGTAGAGAATCTCGTAGCCGAAAATTCGGTTGCCAAAACATTCTTTATAGAATCAACTTACAAGAATAGAGGTAAAGCGTACAAGCAATATACTATGACACGTGATGGTTATACGCTATTGGCTATGGGATTTACTGGAACAAGAGCTTTAGAGTTTAAGATTCAGTTCATTCAAGCATTTAACCTTATGGAAACACTTATAGCAGACCATAAGTTAGCTAGAGAAGTTACTAAACAAGGCTATAAAGGAGCTTCAGTAGCTCTTAGAGAACTTCACGGTAATGCTGTGAAAATGTATCACTTTAGTAATGAAGCTGATATGAGGAATCGTATTGTTATAGGTATGAGCTCTAGGGATTAAAGTATAACTTAGATAATAGAAGGGGTTCAAAATGAGGTGTTAAATGTCTTTGAAATTAATAAAGAGGTACACAAAGAGGTACACAAAAGTACACATAGGTACACAAAAATGATTGAATTTAAGTTTAGTTTTAGATTGTGAATGTTAAGATTTCAGACAAGGAAATGCTTTGAAAGCCTTTTGTATCGGCTCTTAGCTAGTGGTGCACCTAGAGAGATTTGAACTCTCACACCGTTAAGTACGAGCCCCTCAAGCCCGCGCGTCTACCGTTCCGCCATAGGTGCATTATTTGATATTTAAGGTTTGAATATTACTATTATATATCTTAAGTAGTTATTAATTTATGAGAAAGCTTAAAAGCTTTCCCACTCATCTTTTGTAGTATCTTGATAAGTTGAACTTGCTGTACTTGTTTTTTTTACTTCCCTTTGTTTAGTTTGTCTTTCTATTTTAGAAGGTGCAGGAACTGATCTTTTTGTTGCACTTCTTGTATCAGAAGATGATGATAATTGTTGAGTATTTTTATCTCTAAATTCTTTTTGATTTACAGTATGTAAGATTTGTTTTGCAATGTCAGATGTATCAAGTGCTATATCATGAGTTTTACTTGCTACTTGAGCGTTATTCTGAGTTTGTTGATCAAGCTTATTTACAACATTATTAATTTGTTCAATACTTGTTCTTTGTTCATTTGAAGAAGTTTCAATTGTTTTAATAATTTCTGTTGTTTTTGAAATATTTTCATTTAATTTTGAATACCCTTGAATCATTTCATCTGCAATTTTTTTACCAATATTAGTTTTAGTTGTAGCTGCTTCAACAAGGTCTTTAATTTCTTTTGCCGCCTCTGCTGATCGAGATGCAAGATTTCTAACTTCTTGTGCAACTACTGCAAATCCTTTACCTGCTTCACCAGCAGTAGCTGCTTCAACTGCCGCATTAAGTGAAAGGATATTTGTTTGGAATGCAATTTGATCAATTACAGTAATCGCATCTGCAATAGATTGTGTTTGTTCATTGATTTCATTCATTGAGTTAACAGTAGAAGTTGCTAAGTTTTGACCTTTATTAATAGAAGAAGATAAATCATTAGAGTATTTCGACATCTCTTGTATTTTACCAGTATTAGAAATTACAGATTCAGTAATTTCTTCTAAAGCTGCTGCTGTTTCTTCTAAAGATACAGCTGTATCATTTGATGCTTTATTTAAAATGTCCACATTTTCTAATAATATTTGTGAACTTTTATCTAAACTTAAACCATTTTTTTGATTTTCTTGAAGCATAGTATTAATAATATTACTAAGGTTATTTAATCCTTTTGAAATATTACCACTTGCTCCATCAATATTGTTAACAAAATTTAATTTAGAATATTCGTCTAAAGAAGCTAAAATATGATTAATATCTTTATCTACATTTTTAGCTAATATTTCAATCATATCATTTAAAATATGTTTTAATTCATTTAATGAATTAGTAGAAGAATTAGCATTTACAAACAAATCTAATTTTCCACTTTTAACATGATTTACTACATTTTTAACATCATCAATTAATAGTCTATCTTGATTTAAAGAATGTTCTACAATTTTCATTTCTGAATCAATTACTTTTGCCATATTTCCAAATTCATCATTTGTATCTATATTTAAAAGTTTAATTGATTGTTCTTCACCTTTTAAGTATCTAAAAAATGAGTTTAAACCATTTTCTAGTGAAGCTAAAGGTGCTAAGATTTTAACAAGTGATATATATAAGAATAATAAAATTACAGCTAATAAAACAATGTAAATAAGAACTTCAGTAATGATGTCTGAGTTAATATCTTCAAATGCTTTATCTTTATCTAACTCAATTACTAAAAACCAAGAAGTAACAGGAATTTTTGAGTAAGAAATTAATTTATTTTTATTTTGGAATTCGATTTCTTGAAATGAATGCTTTTTATCAGATGTAATAGTTTGGAATAAAAGATTCTTTTTATTAATTAAATCTTTATTTTTATGAATTAAAGTATATGCATTTTCATCAAGTAAATATGCAAAACCTTCGTTTCCTACATCTACATTTAAGATAGTATCAACAACTGTATCTAAAAAAATATCTGATCCAACAACTCCTAAAGTTTTTCCATTTTTAATAAATGGTACAAATACCGTAACTACTAATTTTTTTGTAGAAACATCAACATAAGGTTTTGTAATACCAGCTTTATTCATTCTAATAGCTTGTTTATACCAAGGTCTTAATCTTGCATCAAAATTATCTTTTGAAATAGATAAATAAGATCCATTAGATAATAAAAAGTCTCCAGTACTTTCAAATCCAATATAAACATCAACAAATTTACCCGCATGTTTACCTAAAAGTAATGCTGAAATAATATTTTTATTATTAACATTCAAATCAGATAAAGGTATACCATTTTTAACAGCACTTACAATATCAATTTTTGATTGTAAATAACTATTTATAAACTTAGAAGTTTGTTTGGATAAGTTAAGCTCTTTTTGCTCAACTAGCGAATGTTTTGAGTTATATGCATTATACGTATTGTAAAACCCAAGAATCAGAAAACATGAAGAGATACTAATAAGTAAAAGAATTAGTAGCTTAGATTTAATACTATTTAATTTCATAACATACCTTTTTTATAGTTACAACAATACTAGCTAAATAATTATAAAATAACAAATAGATATATTAATTTAGGCATAAAAAAAGGCAAAGAGTAAAACTCTTTGCCTTTTAAGAAATTTATAAAATATTTATAAATTACCCTAAAAATGGGTTTGCGTATAATGCAATCATTGCAATTACAAGTGCATAAATAACTTGTGCTTCGATCATTGCTAAAGCAATGAACATAGTAGTCATTAATTTTCCACCTAAACCTGGGTTTCTAGCAGTACCAGCAATAGTTGCAGCAGCAGTATTACCCATACCAATAGCTCCACCAAGAGCAGCAAGACCAAGACCAACACCAGCAGCAAGTACTGAGTAAGCTTTTAAAGTTTCATTTGCAACCGCAGCGTCAGCAGCGAAAGCAGCACTAGCAATAGCTAGCATTAAAAGAACGATTTTTTTCATTCTATATCCTTAATAATATTTTATAATCAAAGTTTGTTCGGATAGCGTAAACAATTTATAAATAAACTGCCAATAAATACATAAATGCACTTATTTCCCTACTTAATACTTTGTTCGAGCCCATTATACTTAAAAAATTAATTAATTTACTTAATATAAACTTATTATATGATTTTTATAATTATTTAGCCTAATTAAAGTATAATAAATAAAATTACTTAAGGAAGGATCTAAATGAAAAAGTTTTTATCATATTTTGTTTTGATAATATCGCTTACATTTATACTTATATATGCATTAGCATTTACGCCATGGGGAAATTCTATAGTTTCAGGATTAGTGGAAAATAAAATAAACGAAAAAAAGGTTATTGATTTTAAATTTGAGAAATTTGTATTAAGTATAAATAATATAAATATTCAAGCAAATATTGATTCAAATTCAAAAATATCAATTGTCGGTAAGTATAGTATTTTTGATATGGGAGTAAATTTAAGTTATAATCTTGATATTGAAAATTTAAGTAAATTAGAGAAATTTACAAAAGAAAAACTAAATGGACCATTGAAAGTTAATGGTATTGTTATTGGAAATCAAAAGTTATTAACAATAAAAGGAACATCTGATATTTTCTCTTCTAATACAAGATATTTTGCAAAACTTGTTGATTTTGAGCCAATGTCTATTAGTTTAAAAGTTATAAATGTAAATATTGAAAAAGCTTTATATACTGTAAATCAGCCATCGTATGCAAAAGGTTATGCTGATATATTAGTAAATATTAAAAATGCAAAAATAAATGATTTAGATGGTGTTATTGAAATTAAAGTTTATAATGGTTTAATTAATAATAAGACTATAAATAAAAAGTTTAATTTAAAACTTAAAAAACAAATTAAATATTCAAGTAATCTTAATGCTAGACTTCTAAAAGATAGTGTAATTAGTGATTTTGTTGTAAGTTCTTCATTATTTAATTTTATAGTTAAAAAAGCAAAACTAAATACAAAAG
>JABSON010000370.1 GCA_013215915.1 Campylobacteraceae bacterium
GTCTTTTAGATCTTTTATTAATTTATTTAAATACTCTTCTTTATTAGCAATAGTATGTTTTGTGATATTTAAAGTATTAAAAGCTTTTTGTTTCTCTAATGCTTTGTTCTTAAACTCTTCTATCTTTATTTTTATTCTTTTTAATTCTTTTTCTTCTTTTTCATAAGATATGTTCTCAAGATTTATTTTATCTTTTATACTTTTTTCTTCTATTTCTTTTAATGAAATTTGGTTTAATTTATCTTCTTCATCTTCACTTGATAATAATACTTCAGCAAATGCTTGTATTTCTCTTTTTAAAGCACGTGACTTTTGAATTAATTCATTTTCTACAAAGTCTATTTTTTCTAAACCTAAAAGTTTACGAATCATTCTTTTTCTATCTTCGTTTTTTAGTGAGCTTAAAGCATTAAGTTCTTTTTGAGAAGAAAATAAAGTTGCTAAAAATGCCTCTTTATTCATTTTTATTAAAGATATTATTCTTGATGTTACATCTCTTGCCCCTGTACATACTAAATCTTCATTTTTATATAGTTTTGCATTAGCGCTTAAAGCTTTTCCTCTAAACTCTCTTATTATTTTATACTCACAATTTTCAAATTCAAATATTAATTCTACTACTACCGCATCTTTAGTACTTGCATCTGAGTTTCTTATTATTTCTTTATAAGCTTTGTTTTTTAACTCACCATATAAAGCAAATAAAATAGCTTCAAATATAGTTGATTTTCCAGATCCATTTTTACCAATAATACCAATAAGACCTAAAGAAAAATCAATTTTAAAGTTTTTATACTTTTTAAAGTTTTCTAGTTTTAAATTAAGTAATATCATTATTCACTTCTTTCATATAATGAAAACAATTCTTTAACTTTATTTTCTATACTTTTTAGTTTTTTATCATCTGAATTGTTTTTATTCTCATCTTTAATATGAGCTAAAAAAAACTCTTCTAAACTTAGGGCTTCAATATCTAAAACTTCATCTTCACCTTCATTCTTTTTAAATTCTCTTTTAATACTTACAGATAAAGCATTTGGAAACAAAGAAATTAAATCTTTATTTTGAATTTGAATAGATTGGTTTAGTTCTAAATTAAAAAGTCTTAGTTCTACTATTGCATCTTTTGTATCACTTATATCTATATTAGCTATTAAAGCCTCATAATCACTGCAATCAATCTCTTTTAATACAATTTGTCTTATTGAAATTTCTTTGTATTGTATAGATATCTTTTTACCCTCTTCTATATTTGCAAGTATAAAACCTTTATGGTTTCTTTTATCATTTAATGAAGTTCTCTCTAATGAGCCTGAGTAATAAACATTATCATATTTCTCTTTTGTGCCATGCTTAGAAACACTTCCAAAACCATGCCAATGTCCTAATGCTACATAATCCATTTTATCAAAGATATATTCTTTATCACTTGGATATACCCATTCACCATATTCATCCATTAAATACCAAGCGCCAACACTGCAATGTAACATCATAATGTTTTTTTTATCTTTATTAATATTATCTTCTGCTTTTTGTATTTCTATATTAGCTTTACTATCATCATTCATATGAGGTAGAGTATGAAAAATTGCATCATCAAATTCTATTTTTTTATATTCTTGAGAATATGAGCAATATATATTTTCAAAGTTTTCGAATATTTTTAATATAGGTGAGCTTAGATTGGTCCTAGGAGTTGAGTGATTACCTGCAATTAGTATAAAAGGTATATTGAGTTCATTTATAATTTTAATCTGCTCTAGGGCAAAAGTAATAGCTCTATTAGAAGGAGATGATCTATGAAATAGATCACCTGTATGAATAATATAATCTGGTTTTATTTCTTGTATTTGTTTAACAACTTTGCAGAAAGATTCATAAAAGTCTGCTTCTCTTTGATTTATGTTTTTATCATTTAGAATATCTAAATCGTTATATCCTAAATGAGTATCAGAAAAATGTAATATTTTCACAAGCTAGCCTATTTTTTATTACATTATATAATAGCAAACTTATAAAGAAACATATTCTTCTATTTGTAAAAAGTTATTATAATATTTAGCTTTTTTAACACATAGAATATTTGTTTGATGATAAATATTTTTTATAACATGTGTAAGATAGTAAAATATCCCCTTCTCTGTAATATGATTGTT
>JABSON010000371.1 GCA_013215915.1 Campylobacteraceae bacterium
TTCTCTCTTTTTCCACGCGCGCCTGTCAATACAGTCCATATTGCCGGTATCCGCTTAAATCATGCAGAGTTACGATACTCCCACCACTCTTCCCGCTATTGTATCTTCCAAGAAGGAAATGAGGGAGAGCGGAGATTTGGTCAGAATCTCGCAGCGTTTTTAACATCTCTCTAATTCCACGCGCGCCTGTCAGTACTCTCCATGACCGCTAATCACCGCCTAAAGCATGCACAGTTATGATGCTCCACCACTCCTGCCGCTATTTCATCTTCCAAGAAGGAGAAACAATGAAGCAATATCTATAATCGGCGCTTTCCGTATACACTACATTTAATTAAATAAAACATTATTTTATAAGATAATTATTCTCAATTTACTCATTCTTTCTATATCTTTGTTCATCACAAAACATTTTTTACGCATAAGCAAGTTAATAAGCATGAATATGATGTTCGACGTAAGTTAAGTTAAGATAAGGTAAATTTTAGGTTAAGTTTTAAATAAAGTTAAGTAAATGTATACATATGGAAATAACGTCAAATGGTCTAAAGAATACAAAAAGTAATATATCATAATATAAAATTGTTTAATACGTAGCATATATATAAGGAAAGAGTATGGTTTTACTAGGTATAAAAAACGGTATTTTAGTATCAAATAGATATTTGAAAAACGTTAGCCTCATATGGATCGCTCAACATAAACCTATAGTAAAGATCTACTTTCTAAACATACAGTAATTATATTCACTTACCCCTGAATATTACGGTGTCTGTTCCTTCTAATGGTAAAAAACAAAATAAAATATTCTATATTTTTAATAAGAGAGGTGGTTCCTGGGGAGCCGCGGAATATGAATCATAAAAGGTAAAGAGCTCGGTCTTTGATGTCATGAGACACATCCCAAGTGGGACATACGGCCTGTGGTTAATCAAGATTTCTGTGACGTTAACCTGGCTAGATGGTATCTGTTACAAACTAATGTTAGTTACTCGAAGGATATTTCCTTCAGGGTTATCCTGGGATTCCTGGGCACTCATTTCCTTTAATTTTAACCTTATGGTAACCTGAGTCAAGCGGTCACCTGTTATTAGTAGAACTAACTATTTAGTTGAGGTTGTCTGAGCCACGGATCGATCTAGCAACCTGGAGATTTAACACAAATGAGTACAGAAGTAACGAGCTTAGTGCCTTAACCAACCGCGCCACAGAGGCTAGGTAATATGAATCATGCTTGGTGTATAACATGGGGCAAGTCGCAATAGTATCCTCTAAAGTTACATCGTTGTTTTGCCTTGTAGGAAGTTGAAAGAAGAAGAATTTCTCATTTGAACCTACTGTATTACAAAATTCAGGTTGATTTTAAGGTGAATAGTGTAATTATTATTTGCAGAATAGTAGCTATCTCACAAAAATATACCCTAGAATGAAGTATTTATAATCTTAAATGAAAATTTGTGTTTTTTCTATATTCGGGTCTTTTGTTTTGATATTAATATTGAAGACTGGACACCAATAGACATATTTAACCGGTTTTGGCAGGACTCACAAAGTTATGAGTTCATACACAACTGGTTTACATTCACTTTGAAAATATCAAATTATGTTAAAATAGGTTGTGTGAGGTTAGGATTAGGAAAAGCATAAATCTTTTCTTAAAACAAAAAAAGTGGCAAATCTCAACAATAATGTTAAGATGAGTCGCCAAAAAGTTGGATAAAATATTTATTTTTTAATCTAGAAATATAAAGGAAAAAATTACTTACATTCAATTTATTTATTACCAATTTTTCAGAATTTTTCCACTTCAAATTCTAAGGTTATTTACGTGTACAGTATTCTATTGGCAATTTTTTAAATAAAATGTTAAAAAAATATAATTTAATAAAAAGAAACTGTGAGATATAAAGGAAAGGAGTTACTTTTTTTCAATTTCTTAAAACTATTCTTTAGAACTTTTCCATGTCCAATATTCAGGTTATATATTATATTGGCAACAAAATGTATAAAATGTCAAAAATTTAATAAAAAAGTGTGAAACATATGGGGAAATGGGACTTTCACCAATATGTAACTTTAGACCCATAAATCTTTACAACATGCGACAATACTTCAGCATCATAATTTATATAAAACAA
>JABSON010000372.1 GCA_013215915.1 Campylobacteraceae bacterium
CAATTAGTGAGGTCATAGGAACATAAAAACGATTTTTCCTTAAAAATACTAAGAAATGGTAAAGAAAAATCGGAAAAAGCCCCCTAACTCAGAAACTAGGTCAAAATTCAAAAATCGAAAAAATATCACCTTTAGAAAAAAACTCTAAGATTATATATGCCAAATATCGAAGTTCTAACATTAAAACTGTACCTTGGGCACAAAAAGTAAATTTTCGCCAAAAAAATACAAAGAAAGTTAAAGAAAAAAACACGTTTAGCCCCCTAACTCAAAAAATAATCAAAATTTCAAAAAACAAAAAATACCATTTTTAGAATATCACGCAACGACCCTTCATGCCAAATTTCATTATTGTAGCTTCATTGGTGTGACCTGTAGCGATGTCACAAATAAAGACACAAACAAACAAATATACAAGTGAATTTAGGAATACTCCTAACATATATAACGATATCGATATTACTTATATTATCGATACCGATATAAGTACTTAGAACTTAGTTCTTAGTATGTTAGTGTCGATTGACAAACAAACCCACAAACATAGTCTATATTTCGCAGTTAAGCCTTCTTATTTTGTTTAGATAATTCCTTTTTCTTAATTGGTAAAAGTGAGACATGACAATTATTTCATAGGAAAATATTTAACATTTATTAATAAAAATAATATTATATTCCCATATAATTATTTTTTATTTAATTCATAATTACTATTTTAGAAAATTTCATCTACTACATACAAATAATAAATAAGCTTATAAAGGAATAATCTCAGAGTGTTTTTTATAATGTATGACTTTGAAAAACCAAACTATAAAGAGAATAATATTATTAATTTAATGAGTTCAATTTCAAATAATTTTGGAAAAAAACATAAATATAATGAACTAAAAGCATTAGACTCAAGAGAACTTAGTAAATATGATAATATTGTATTAATTGTGATTGATGGTCTTGGATATAACTATCTTAAAACACAAAAAGACTCGTTTTTATATAAACATCTTAAAACAAAACTTTCAACAACTTTTTTAGCAGCAACAACCTGCGCAAACACTGCTTTCCAAGTAGGATATCCACCACAACAACACGGACTTACAGGATGGACAATGTATCTAAAAGAAACAAAATCTATAGTTAAAATACTACCTTTTACTAATTATGATAATGATGAACAAGTATCAGAAAATAATTTAATAATAGACAACATATTAGAAATTGAATCTTATCATAAAGATTTTAAAAGTGATTGTTACACAATAATTGAAAAAGAAAAATCAAAAAGAAAATTTATAAATTATGTAGCATCAAACACAAAAATAATTCCAACTGAAACAGACATACATGTCCTCCCTGAATTAAAAGATTTAATAAATCAAAAATCAAAAAATAGAAGATATATACACGCATATTTAGATGAATTTGATTCAATTCAACATATTTCAGGAGTTGGGACTCCTAAAACAAATTTATTCTTTGAAACAATAGATAATCAAATAAGAGAACTTTCCAAAAATATTAAAAATACAAAAACAAAGTTAATAATAACATCAGACCATGGAATGATAGATTATGATAAAGACTCTCAAATTTTTATTGAAAATATAGTAGGATTGGAGGAATGTTTATCAATCCCAATAACTGGAGAACCAAGAGTTAGAAATTGTTATGTAAAACCAAATAAAGTAGATAAATTTTTAAAAATAGTAAAAAATAAATTATCTAAATATTGTTGGTGTATTAAAGGAGAAGATATAATAAATGATAATTTCTATGGACTAGGAACTCCAAACCCGAAACTTTTTGACAGAGTTGGAGATTATATACTAATCATGAGGGATAACTATGTATTATTTGATTCAACCTCAAATATACAAAAAGCAACACACGGCGCATTTAATGAAGATGAAAGATTTGTCCCATTAGTAACACTTGATTTATAATTGTTACACTATTTAATTAATTTAATGAATATATCATTTAATACTCAGAATTTCAATATTTGTTTAATTACTTATAAAATAACAACTTTTATAAAATATATAGGGTTCGCTTCTAATAATGAGATTTTTTCTTTATATCAACAAGCATTGGCGTTAGTTATGCCTAGTTATTTTGGTCCGACCAATATTCC
>JABSON010000373.1 GCA_013215915.1 Campylobacteraceae bacterium
AATTAATATTTAATTGAATTAGTAAAAGGTTTTAGTATTTATTCCATGAATCATTATGAGTATAAATAGTATAAACTGTGTTCTCAAACAGAAATTAAAATAATAAATATAACTCCATTAAAAATTGTATTTTCTTAAAAGGAAGCTCAACTATTGATATATTTGATATTAAATAGAGTAAAATATTTTAATTACTTGATTCTGTTAATCTTTCTAAAATGAAAGTATTTTTATCTTTTGTGAATGCTTTCATAAGGGAATATATTAAGGAATAATTATGATCAGAAGAGATTTTATTAAATTTTCATTATTTACAGTAGCTTTTTTAAGTCCAGTTTATATTACTGCTAAAATGAAACAAGATGAATATATAAGAGCTACTGTTCTAATTTGTGGAGGAGGTATTGCTGGTTTAAGTACAGCTAAATATCTTAAAGAACTAAATCCAGATTTAAATGTTGTTTTAATTGAAAAAAATCCATTATTTATATCTTGTACTTTCTCAAATGCATTTTTAGGAGGACTTGAAGATATAAGTTTTGAGAGTTTATGTTTTGATTATAATTCATCTATAAATGCTTACAAGTACAAGTTTTTAAATGAAACTATTGTTGATATTAAAAGAGATGAAAAAATTGTAATTACTAATAAAAGTACAATTAAATATGAATATTTAGTAATGGCTGTAGGAATTGATTATGATTATAAAGAACTATATAAAACAGATACAATAAAAGCAAAACAAAGTCTACTTTTAGCTCCTCCTGGATTTAAAGCTGGTTCAGAAACTTTAGCATTAAAAAGAATGATTAAAGGAATGACTGAAGGTAATTTTGTTATTTCAATTCCCTCTTCAGATTATAAATGCCTTTCTGCCCCTTATGAGAGAGCCTGTATGATTGCTCATTATTTTAAAAGTAATAATATTAATGCCAAAGTAATTATAATTGATGAAAGGTCTAAACCTGCTTCAAATGCCCAAAGATTTTTACAGGCTTTTAATGAATATTATTACGATATTATAGAATATAGAAATATGACAATACTAAAAGATGTAGATTTTGATAAAAACATTATGTATTTGAAAAAATATGACAAACAATCAAGAATGTATTTAACTACAGAACTTAGATTCTCTGAAGCTTCAATAATTCCTAGAAATATAGCAAATAAACTTATTAGAAAAGCAAGACTTAAAACTTCTACTTCTGGTTGGGCTAAAGTTCAAGATGGAACATTTAGATCTATAACTGATGATGATGTATATGTAATAGGAGATACTCAAGGAAATACTTCTTATCCTAAAACAGCACAAATGGCAAATTCAATTGCTAAAATTATATCTTTAGACCTTATTGCAAGATTAAATGATGAAAAGTTTGATTACACAACAACTATGCCAGAGAATATTTCTTATTCTATAATAAATGATGAAAAAGCTATATCCCTAGTTCATACTTTTTCATATACTAATGAGTTAGAAGTAAAATCAGCTGTTTCCCAAATTACTTATAATGAATTCATATCAGCTAAAATGTGGTTTGACACATTAAATAATGACATTTTTGCTTTAAATTAAAGAATTAAATTATATATTTATTGTTTTTGGAATATATATCAATCTATAAAGTATATGGAATTCAAGAATAATAAAAAAACTCTTGTTTGTGCTTCCAAGAATTTTGTTCAATAAAATGTAAGACTATTTTTTATAAAGAGTTTAAAAAAGTATGCTTAACACATAATAAAACTTCTAATATAAAAAGTTTTGACTTATCTTTATCTTATTGGACAAATATAGAGTTGAAATCTAATAAACATGCAGCTTATGCTTTTTATTTTGGTGAAGGGGAAAGAAGATTGCTATTACAAGGATGATCATTATGGAGTAAGATGTATTAAAAAATAATATAATCATATATTATTTACTTATAAATCTATATATGTCTAAAATAACAATTTAATTGAATTATTAATAAAAGAACAATAACATTAATTGTAAACTTATGAATGGATTATAAAAATAGATTAATACGTTTATCAGACATAATACTTTTATTAAATAATAAATACACTCTCTGTATTTCTGAACTTATTCAAAAATATAATGTAAGTAAAAAAATTA
>JABSON010000374.1 GCA_013215915.1 Campylobacteraceae bacterium
ATTTGTAATCACAAGATACAGATTATATAGGAATAATTTAAACATGACCGTAAAGAATATGAAGCTGCACACTGCACAGTATTGTTATTGGATTGTTCGAATTTCTAATAAAGTAGAATTTCTTTCTTATACTATTTTTAAAATATTTTCTTACAGGGGAAGGACACACACACACACACACATACATAGTAAACACATACACACTAGTTTAGCTACATGTGTCATGACGAGGACAGAATATTTCCTTTTACCTTTAAATATCTATTATAATTTAAATTTCACTTGTGTACGAATTTCTTCAGCTTTCCAATGTAGTCATATATGTTTGTACCATGTAGGGATAATAACAGATAATATTTAAAACATTGTTATTTATTATAAGTCATAATATATATGAGATTACAATAAGAAGTAGTGACAGTAATTGAAGCCATGTTAATTAATTAATTTAACCTTTAAATATAATTACTTTTTATACTGGGTTTCCAAGATCGTGTATTTTATGGATGGAAAATAAACAAGTAGTATATATCGCACTGTGGCAGTGTAGAGAGGTTAATAAAAACTTAACAATTTAAACATAAAATAGTATTTCTTTAAATAATACAAAAGTTTATAATGGAACCCTATGAAATATGTATTTTACTGTTGTCAATTAATTTCTTTTTTTTCATATTGGTGAAAGAAAGGAACATTTGTTTTCCAGAAATTGTAATGAAGCAAAGTTCCTCAAATTTATATTCACATACATTATGGAGTTTTTAATTATTTATTTTAAAACTCTGGTGAAAAAGTAGTTTTTACCCCGATAAAAACTTGAATATTAATGTACACTCTCCTTATGGCAGCTCAACATTAAAACTCAAACTCGATCTCATTTCGGTAAAATATGTATTATCATATGAATTTTTTTGGTTTGTTGTAATGAAGAGGAAGCAGCGTGGTGTTAGTAGTGGACTGGTCGTTTCTAATAAAATTGCTATTAAAATATAATTTACCAATTCTGTATATATAAGAAGATATTATAAGTTAATTTATAAAAATGTATAAAACATTACACATATGTATATATTTATTTTTATATAAATATATATTTTATTTATTTATTTTTATAGAGTTGAATATATTATAATAACTCTAAAATTTTAATAATATAATATACATTTATAATTACCAGTTGTTATAAGTGGCGTTGTGGTTGCAGTGCTCTGATGAGTATTTCCTAAAATTACAATCTTATTATAAATAAATCTCTGTATTAATTTATGTAAATTTAAAAAATCTTTATTACCGGTAGCTATTAAGATAGTACTAATATAAAATAAATCAGGTTCCTGTGACTATACCACATGGTAGATTAATTTACTGCTGCAATAAAGAATAATAACATAATTATTCAAATAAGAAAATTCCTTCATATATTTTATGCTCCTAGTAACATAGAGATTTATATGGAAATTTGATGAGAAAACATTTTATTTAAATATTAATTACGTAAAGCCAAAAAAATAAAATGCATTGGTCTGGTTTTAAGGGTAACTTTGTGCAATAATTATAAGATAAAAAAAAGATTATAAACTCCAAATAGAACATTATTATATTCTTGGATTTGCTATAGATATTATTGATTTATTTTAAATAAAATTTACCTGATATTGTTGATAATGGAGTTGCTGATGTTGAGGCAAGTTTCCCTAAAATTTTATTGTCATTAAATATATGTACATATTAATGGGATGTTCGATATTATATGCAGATTCAAATAAATATATATCGAAACACATAAACCATCATCAACATGTTAATTTATTAAATAGAATCGTATTCTTTGCCACTGCTAAAGAAAACCACATACATTTTAATATTTTTCTCAAAAGAAAACACTAAATTTAAAGATTTTATTGACTGTAAATTTGACTATGTACTGCATTGTATAAATTGTAGTTTAGGTAGAAAATCAAATATGGGGTAAACCAAAAATATAGTACATTTATACTGGGAGTTAGGGAAATAAATTAATACAAGCATAAGTAAAATAATTCAAGGATCAAATCATGAAAAAATCTATTTTTTCGAAAATTGGTAAGGCCACATATCAGTTCTTTTTTTTAGATATTCTAATAAT
>JABSON010000375.1 GCA_013215915.1 Campylobacteraceae bacterium
AAAAGTTAATAGGTGAACAGGCATAACACTGTAGGGCCCCCCCCCTCAATTGAGGGGCATTTTTGATTTTCGGGAGGTTCGGTTTGAGGGGCATTTTTGGAAAAATTTGAAAATTCTTAAATTGAGGAGCAATTCTGCTTGAGGGGCATTTTTAAAAATTGAGGGGCATTTTTGGGTTCTGAGATAAATTAATTAAAAAATTGAACAATTTATATGTAAGATGCTAAATTTTTTTTGCGCTTCGCGCAAATATGTTTTGCAGTGAACCCATTTTAGGCAAAAATTTAGGAAAAAATCTGATTTTATGCTTTTATAAATTAGTTTCTAACAAATGATAATTTTTTCTAAAATTTGGTATTGAGGGGCATTTTCGGTAAAATTTGGGGAACGCGAAATTGAGGGGCATTTTTGCTTGAGGGGTAATTTTAGACCTTGAGGGGCACTTTCAAAATCCCATCCCCACTATGATAATTAATTAACTGTAACCTGAAGTAAATTTGATTTAGTTAGGTTTTTTTAAATTTCTCCCTTAAATGTGGTATAACTTGTACTAGAGAATTCATTTGATCGCAATGTGTGTTAATTTATTATACAACATTTCAGCTAGTAAAATAGCACACTCAGATAGATCGTTTATAACTTTAATGTTACACAACATTGATCTTATCAATACAAAGTTCCAATCAACTGACCATAACTGACTCTTTTTTTGTGAGAAATGTGTTATCAGTAATACCAAATAACCTTAATATAAGCCACGAGTTAGGCCCAAACAGATCATGAATTTTGGTTTGTTTATTAATGACAGGAGTTATTAACTTATGGCTCTCTGCAATTTCTATGTTGTCAGAGTCTGCATAATGTTTAACCATTACTCTGGCACAATTGTCTTTAATTTTATGTTCAACTTTGTCTGAAAATAGATACATGTAGTTTGCTACTAGGAAAATGTTCTATGGAAGGAATATCTCTAGGCAATTACCTTATATTATAACTTTTAATCTCACTTTCTCATAAATAACTAAATATATATTAGGGCCTATTCATTCTAAATACAATAATAAATAAACACTCCATCAATGGTATTACTATTAGCTCAATTTTAATTCTAGGCCTATTTATATTCACTTAAAATGGCTACTGTTTAAATTTATCTTTAAATAATAAATATTAATTAATTAAATAATAAATATTACTTTATAAATAGTATAGGAGTTTCCATGAAATATTAATATATATGATTGATTTTATGGTGTATTTCTCCCTTATTTACCTCAAAAATAAAGAGAGGTGGCAGGTTCAGGGTTACTAATAGGCCTTGCTTATTTGGATTCCTTCGATTCATTTTTCTAGTGGATGTTAGGTTAGAGTGGGCCGGGTGTTTAAAAAAAACGAAAGTGGGAAAGGAGGCAGAACCCCACACCACATTTTAGATATCCTGAGGAAGTACACATAATTTCTCTAAATATCATATGCTATGTACACCAACTTCAAGAAATTGGATGTACACTAACTTCAAGAAATTGGATGACCTAAAATGTATGTTTTTCCTCAATTCATAAATAGGTTAATAGATTCCAAGTTTTCTCTTTGGTAACCTTAAATGCCCTTAATAGCATTAAATGAGTGTCCTAATCATATAAGATAAGTCAGATATCTTAATAAATAATCTCAAAGCTGTTTTATGATCAATTAGAAGTATATAGACAGGACACCAATTTATAAATATGGGATAAATAGTTTATTATATATGAAATTTATCCCGTTTTAGCCAAAAATTACTATTAATTACCCTTAATTATGGGTAATTAATTGTCAGATGTGCCTGGAAATGATTTTAATGGATCTACACACCAAAAGAGATCTGTATGGATACAATTTTTATTCATCTAGGTCAAAAAATTTGGTGGAAATTAATTTTATTGGTCGTCCGGCCTGAAAAATAGGCATTTTTCACGAAACGGCCTTGGGCGGGCCGGAACAGCAAAAATTTTCAAAAAAAAATCATATTATGCTTAACTAGGTCCAAACGGATATTTTTGGCTGTGAGCCCCCATACTTTTCAAAAAAAGTTGGAATATGACACACCCTAGGGCACACTCCGGGGTAGCTAA
>JABSON010000376.1 GCA_013215915.1 Campylobacteraceae bacterium
TCGTCAAACGTGGTATTTAGTCTCAGAGTTCCCGATCCCTCTTTCCTGAAATGAGACAAAAAATTTGAAAAAATACTACATACCTTCAACCGCTCTTCAACTGATTTTAGTGTGATTCCAGCTTCTTCTTTGGCTTCACGAATGATACATTGAGAAAAACTTTCTCCCTCTTCTACATGCCCTGCGATCGTGGAGTATTGTCCATCTTGATAACCTGTATTGTGTCTTCTCAAGAGTAATATCTTATTTTGTCGAATTAAGATTAAATAGGATGCTGGAATATTAGAATTATTTCGTTGGCTCATATCTTTATCACTTTTACTAATGTGTCTTCGAGATAAGATATAGCAGAGTTTTTAAATAAAAGAAATTGTTTGTTTATCGAAGTTACGGAAAACCGTCATCCTTTAGCAACACATTATTTATTAGTACTTAAGTTGAAAAACAATACCGATATAATTAGCAACTACTCCCGTAGTGCTGAGTTTATTTACCATGATAAAAAATCACTATTTAATACCTTCTATACGCAAATTACAGGCTTTATATCGAGAGAATTAATCTAATGTGGTGTGCTTGATATGGAACTAATAATATTTAGAAGTAAAGATTTATTTGAACGTTTTATTCAAGAAATAAATGATTCTAATAATACAGCATTAATAAAAATCTCTAAATATTTTTAAATTTAGAGATTAAAGAACTTTTACATTATTTCGATTATTATGTTTTGCTAAATATAAAGCTTTATCAATTCGTAAGAATATAGATCTTTCATCATCACCATCAATATATGAAGATACTCCAAAACTACAGGTAACTTTTGTATCTTCAATTGATAAAGTATTTTCTATTTTTTCTCTTAAATATTCTGCTTTATTAAAAGCATCAAGAGGTGAGGTATTTGGAAGAACGATAATAAATTCTTCTCCTCCCCATCTTGCAAAAATATCAACTTTTCTAATATTATTTTGAACTAAAGAAGCTAAAGAAAATAAAACTTCATCACCTTTTTTGTGTCCGTAAATATCATTATATTTTTTAAACTTATCTATATCAATTAAAATAACGCTTAAATCATGAGAATATCTTTTTGCCCTATTTATTTCTAAATCAAATAACTCTTCAAATTTTCGTCTATTGAAAATTTTTGTAACTGTATCAAATGATCCAGTATATTCAACTTCTTTAATCTTAGTTTCAAGACTTTTATTAAGTTCTTTAAGTTCTTTAATTCTTTGCTCAATGACATTTTCTAAGTTAAGATTATCATTAACTAATAATTCATTTTGTTTTTTTAATTTAATATTATATAGTTCTTCATTATTGATATTTTTATAAGACCCTATCATTCTTTCTATTTTTCCATTATCAGTATAAGAAACAATTTTCCCTGAGTCTTGTACCCATAAATAAGATCCATCTTTTTTTCTACATCTATATTTAATATCATAAAAAGATGATTTAAGTTTAATATATTCTTCAAAATGATCTATTACTCTTTGATAATCTTCTGGATGAATATTATTTTCCCAAGTAAACATATGATTTTCAAAAGTATTTATATCATAATCTAACATTTCAAACCATCCAGCATTTCTTTTCACTTTACCACTGATTACATTCCAATCCCAAACCCCATCAGAAACAATATCAAGTATATTATGAAGTGTATTTTCTGAAGAAGTAAGATTTGAATGTGAGTAGTAAGATTGCATAATGATCCTTTTTAGATAACGCGATTTTATCATAATTATAAATAAAAACTAATTAATTATTTTGTAATAATATACATATAATTATAATTTATACTAAATAGATGAATTTTTACTTTATTATAATTAATTTTATTGTTTTAAATGAAAACATTACATTCTGTAATGTTTTTAATAAGATATTTTTAATAAAGCTACAATGAAATATGAATAAATCAATTAAAACTTTAGAACTATTAAGTGAAAAATGTTCTTCTCAAACTTCTTATTATAAATATAATTCACAAAATCATTTGAGTGAAAAATATAAAAAAGGTAGAGTTGATGCCTCTTTATGGCTAAATAATGTGATTTACTATTTTCTTGCAAAAGAAAAAAACTTTTTAAATGAGTTTATT
>JABSON010000377.1 GCA_013215915.1 Campylobacteraceae bacterium
TATGAATATTAATATGTGTTCCAATATACATAAATGTTAAATTATTTTTTTCAATATATTGATTCTTATAATAGACTCTAGTTTGAAATCCATTTATTGGATCTTCATTTGGAAATATATTAAACTCCAATGATGTCTTATTATCAAAATACTTAAATGGTTTTTCTACTTTATCATTTAAAACTTTATTTTCAGTATCAAGTTCTATTTCTATTGGAAAATAACAAAGGTTTGAAAACTTTATTATTTCATCAATAAAATAAGCAACATTAATATCTAATGATTCAGATTTGAAATAATCATATTCATCTTGAATTTGCTTGCTATATGTCATTTTTGCACCAACAGTGTAAGAAAGTGGAATTTTTTTAGTCTTATATTCAAATATTATTTTGCTACCAGGTTTAATACTATGATTAGTATCTTTCTTTTCAACTAATATAGCTCCATTTCTAGAAGATTCAGGACTATGTAATGTAATCTTTTGATACTGCTCATCAAAGAAATCTTTAGTTTCTATAATGACCTTATCTGTTAATTGAAAAATACTTTGAAAACCTATACCAAACACACCTGATGGCTGTAACCATTTTGGCATATCACTAACCATATTAGTTTTTCTTATATTTTTTGATGAACTTCCAGCATTCATCAAATATTTTAAATCATGTGAAGATAGTCCCATAGCATTGTCTTCTATAGTTATTTCCCATATTTTAGATTTGTCTTCTACTTTTTTACTATTAATTGATATTTTAATAGGATAATCTTTTAGTAAGGCCTTAAATGCATCTGAAAAAGGTTCCAAAAATATAGTTGTGTTTTCTTTATGCTCTTCCCAAATTCTAATTAGAGTAGAATCAACGGCATTTTGAAGTATTTCTCTGAACGATTGTTCTGGCTTCTCATATATACCTGCACCACGAAGAAGTTCCAAAGCTTTACTTGTATCAACTGAAAATTTTGGTTTATTTTTCCCATCTATATATTCATATGGTGATAGTTCAACATCCAATCTCTCAATACTAGGTAAATAACCTATATTCTTTGAGGGAACTATTTTATTCCAATTTGACATTTGATTTGTTATTTCACTATTTATATAATCAAACCAATGTTGTGTTATTTCTGCTACATCATAATCTTTACATTTTGCAAATATACTTATCTCATTTTTATCTACTCTAAATGATTCTATAGACATATGTTTTGATTTATGAATCAATGTATCTATTGGTATTTTTGAAAGTGTACTTAACATAACATCAGAAAATCTATCATTATCTAAATCAAGTAAATCACCTATTCGAAGTAAACAAGCAATAAATCTTGGATGCATATCTTCTGTATCTATCCCAACTTCACAAAAAGATAATTTCATCACATCATTAAAGTTTTTTGTATGACTTGAACAAATTTTTCCTAAAGTTTTAAAAATCCTTTCAGGCATTACATTTCTAGGGGATAATAAATTAAACTCATCATTTGGATTTGATATAATCACTTCTGATCTATCTGAATGTTCCTGTCTAAAATACTCTGCAAGTATAAATTTTATTCCATCATGTTGTTTTAATGATAATGAAGTATTAGCATATACTATTTTATTATCATCAATTTTATAATCTTTAGCAAACTCATATAGAGAATGTCTTTTATTTTGCAATAAATTTTTAAAAAAAATTAGAAATTCTTTTGATTCACTTGCATCTATTAATTTCTCACCTGATACAATCATTCCAATATCATGATAATAACTAGATGAAAGAATTAGCCATAAGTCGATAGCAGACAGTTTACTTATCGCATCTCTTCCTAATATTCTTATAATATTATTTATAATTGTAATTGAGTGAGACTCATCATGTAGACTATAATGAGGGAAAAGATTTGATATAGAGTTTAATGCATTTGGTATGATTCTCTTGTCATAACTCCATTGAGTAAATAGTATTTCACTTTTTGTATTTTTCGTTTTTTCATAAAGTAATTCTTCTATAAATTTCATTTATTACCTTTATTTATTTTTTATTTTAGATCTTATTAAATTTTTATAGACTTAATTATAATAATTTTTTAAATTTATAATTCACACACATTAAATTACTATT
>JABSON010000378.1 GCA_013215915.1 Campylobacteraceae bacterium
TTATTTCTAAATGCAACTTTTAACTTATTTTTTATTGGAAATAAATTATCAAATTTATATTCATCTAGTTTTCTATTAGATAATTTTCGAAGAAACCATTTGAAAATATTTTTATCTAAGATAATGGCATCTGCTTTTTTATCTAAAAAATCTTCTACTTGTTTTTGCTGAATAATTTCTTCTTTATATTTATTTGGCATTTTTGAGAAGATATCTCTATATTCTTTTGATAAATATAAAGATGCTCCTTCAAAGGCAATAATCTTTTTTCCTTTTAAATCAGAAATTTTATTTATTTTAATGTTATCTTTTTTTCTTGTTACAACAACATTTTCAAAGATCATGAAATCTTTTGAATAATAATAATTATCTTTTTTTTCTTTTATGCTTACAATTATATCAAGTTCAAAATCCTCATCAAAAGCCTTATGTTGATCTTTTAAAGAAAGTTTTTTAATTTTTTTAATATCAATATTACTTCGCTTTAAAATCAATGATAATAATTCATGCTCAATTCCTTTTAAATAAGTTTTATCTAAAATATAAGGTTCTCTTCCAATATTTAAAGCTATAGTTAAACTAGTTTTAACTTTTCTAGGATTAATCCATCTATTTATAATTTCATTTTTCTTATCAAGAGGCACGGAATAAATTGATTTTTCTAAAATACTTTTCAATATTAAATCATCTTTTTTTATTAAAAGGTGAATCTTATTACTTTTCATAGAATCTTGAGATAGATCTTTTAAACCTGAAATTAATAAGCTGGATAATTTATGTTCAATTGCAATTTGAGAATCATATGTTGCTGACACTTCACTGTTTAGAACCTTTAAAATAGACTCTTCAATACTTAATGTCTCAATTATTTGAATCTCTGGAAATTTTTCCTTTAGGTACTCTATTGATGCACTATCTTTTAATAGAGCTACTTTTTTACCATTTAGATCTTTAAAAGATAATATATTATTATTATCTTCTTTTACATATATAAAATCTTTAATACTTAAATATGAATCAGTGTATAACCCAAATAAAGTTCTATCTTTTAGATAATAAGTAACTGGCAAAATATCTATCTTCTTATTTTTAAAATCTTTTAATAATAAATGCCATTTATTTCGAATCAATTTAATTTTTAATCCAGATTTTTTAAATATAAGTTCTAAAATTTCACCTGCTATACCATCTATATTTTTTAAATCTTTTGTAAAAACAATAGGTTTCCATTCTTCTATCCCTACTTTAAGCACAGGTGATTTTTTTATGTATTCTAACTCTTCTTTTGTAAATATAGATTCTGTATCTTTTTTATTAAACCATTTATTATTGATCTTTTCTAACTGTTTTTTACTAAGGCTATTTATACCTTTATTAATAATAGATGTAAATATTTTATCTTTTTTTCCTGTTCCTATATGAAATTCACCTTCTTTTGTGTAAAAGATTTTTTTTACGGATAAATTATTTTTTTTTAATTCATATTCATTTTTTCTCATTTGTATAGTAAAATCAGCGGACTTATTTTTTATAAAACTAAAGATTTTTTTTCTAGCTAGGTATATGATTTTGTTATTTGGATAATATTTTTTAATTACTTTTTCGGATATAGTACTTTTCTGAACTACTGCAATTTTATTACTTATCGTCTTATACTTTATTAATGTTTTATCATTATGTCTCATAATTAAATATCGTGGAGCAAAATAATAAGCCTTTGAATAAGAAAAAAAGTCTTCTCTCTTTTCTGACCAAGCTAATCCAAATATACCATTTATTTCCAAGTTTTTAGCTTGCCTATAAGCTTCAGTCCATGTATCAAATATTTTATATTTAATTTTACTATCTAAGTTCTTATTAATTTGATTTAATAAGTCAATATGGAAACCTGATATTTCATTTTTATCATTATAAAAACTCATGGGTTCCCAGTTTTTTAGAAAAGCTAATTTAAGGTTTTTATTTGTATCTAAATATAATCTTTCATCTTTTGTTAATATATCTTTTTTATTTACTTCTTTATAAACCCTATAATTTTTATCTATAATCCATTTCTTTTCTAATACAATCAATTCTTCATCTCTAATCTTTTTAATTCCATTTAAA
>JABSON010000379.1 GCA_013215915.1 Campylobacteraceae bacterium
GACCAAAAAACCAAAAACCGCGCTTCATAAAGAAAGCGTCACTATTTCACAGAGTAACTGGAAAAAATTATTTTCGTGAAAAATAGATCAGAAAAATTCACTTCAACAGAAAAACCATAAAAATAACTTTTTTTAAATTATTTAGACCAAAAAACCAAAAACCGCGCTTCATAAAGAAAGCGTCACTATTTCACAGAGTAACTGGAAAAAATTATTTTCGTAAAAAATAGATCAGAAAAATTTACTTCAACAGAAAACCATAAAAATAATTTTTCCAAATTATTTACACCCTAAATACGAAACTGTAGAGGCAAAATTTAAAAAAAACTGTACAGATCCATGTATATTCATATGACCACTAAGAGTATAATAATAAATGCATTTATGTTTAATTATGTGGGTACCTATGAGAGAAATTCCATATGCTCGCATATCCTAGTGTGCTTCGGGCATTGAATTTAATTGATTGAAGTGGCCGTCGATCTGTAGTGGTTTGATGTATTCCAGCTGGAAGAATAAGCCAGGCTCCACTCAGTAAGCGGCTGACCTTACATCACTGTGGATCAATCCCTGTCGAATAATGTCTGTAATTCATTACTAGAGTTCAGTGAAAACCTTTTCTATGGTGATAATTGGTTTGTGAAATAATAAAATACTATGCATTATTTGTGTACTAAGTTAAATAAGTGGAATTGAACTTCCCTTCAGACAATAGAAATTACTTTTATCGATGTGCTTTACCTGAAAAAAATGGCCGTGTTTGTGCAGATTCCGATAGGGGAGCTACAGTCGACATCAGACATTAGTGAACAGCTGTTTTGACATAAACATTGCCTGCTTGCAACTTTAAAGTGCAGGAGAATATATAAACCACACAGAAATTATGTTAAAGATTTTTACAGGGCTTGCCTTGCAACATCAGACTGACTGCAACTGTTTAATTTAAATCAGTTGGTACGTCTGATGTTCGCATAGATATTGTCTCTGATATCCTTAGATGCACCACATCGTATTTAATTCACTTCAGAAATTAGATGTTGCAAATGTATGAATTAATTACTCAGTAGAAATGTAAGTAAACATATATTTACTCTGCATGTAATATCTTTGAACTTTGTTCAAATCATATTGAGGTTAAAATATGTGTATATTTTAATGTGTATGTCTTCTAGAAAAATGACCCTTACGGAACTTCATCAAATTTGACCCTTCTGTCGCGTAAAAATATCTCAACCATTACTTTTATCTTACAAAATTAATAACCCTAAGATTGAAATTAAGTTGAAATTTAATTTAAAGATTATTCCAGTTAATTTATATTTAGTGACGTCATGATTCATGTTGTGACGCCATGATTCTGAGTTGTGACGCCATGTCACGAGATCCCTACCCTCCATTACTATACAAATGATTACTAAACAAATGATTTTCACTTGTTAATCTTTATTTTTGTCTACAACATCTGGAATACCAGTTTGTTTGCACAGTTCAGTTTGACACATGCCCATTACCACTTGGCTCCTGTCAATTTTGATATATCACATACTAAATAAAAAAAAATCCGATTTTTCCGGTCACTGCCCCCCCAGGACTTTTTCCCCAAAATTTCAAAAAAAATAAAAAGATTCTTTTTATGATTTCTTTTGATTTTATTGCCCTTATTAATATGTAGGTTCACTGTTTAACCCCGTCATACCACCAATTTACCCCTGTACCACAGCTTTTATAGCTCATTGTCCAACTAATGGACACAATATTAGAAATATATTTGTAAACCTAACTTTATTCATTGTAAAAAATAGATTAGTGATAATACCCATAATATTTACCAAAAAAATTGTGTACTGGCATTTTGGGATCACCAAATCTAAGTACCAAATTCGTAAATTTTAGAAAGATATTGCTAAAATTAAATATATTAATTATAAAATAGATTTTATTGATAATATTCACAATTTTAACCAAAAATTGTGCACTGGCTGTTTGGGATCACCAAATCTAAGTACCAAATTCGTGATGTGATACCCAAAATTGACAATATCTTTACATTTATTTATAAAAAATGCAGCGTAAACTTTTTTTCTTCTT
>JABSON010000038.1 GCA_013215915.1 Campylobacteraceae bacterium
TATAAATAAGACTTAAGAGTACTACTATAAAGCAAGTCTAAATAATAATTAAGGTTTCTTTAAAGTATAAGAATTTACAATTAGGTCAAGAAAAGTTTACCAATATTTTTGGTAATAAATTAAAGGATAAAAATGAAAGATAATAAAATCAATAAAGCAAGAGCATTATACTATTCAATGTTTTCAAGATTTTTTGTTTTTTCATCAAACAATAATAGATATTTAGAATTAATAGAACTTATAAATACTTTAAAAGAAAATCCATTAGATGCAAGTACAGCTCTTGCATTTGAAGAATTATCAAATACTTTAAAAATGGATTCAAATGTTGAGCTTATGCTTGAATTTGATGATATCTTCCACTCACCTGAAACTACTACTGTTAGAACTACTGCTTCTTATTATGATGAAGATATAGAATCTGGTAAAAAAAGAGTAGAAATGCAAAACTTTTTAGCAAAAACTAAAATAAGAAGAGATGAAAAAAAATACTCTGATTATGAAGATCATATTGGTTTTATTTTTACTGTTTTAGCTGAGCTTTGTACTTTAATATCAGAAGGTGAAGAAGTTTATGTAAATACATCTCATTGTATTTTCGATCAAATATTAAATGATTTTGTAGATGATTTCTCAAGAGAAATATATGAGCATGAAAGTGCAAAAATTTATAAAAATGTAATTGTTTTATTAAAAGCATTTATTGAGTTTGAAAGAATTTATTTAGAAGTATCACTTCCAGCTCCAAGAGAGAGACCTCTAAGAAGTACTTGCTCAGAAGAGTTATCAGATGTTGAAATTGAGAGAAGAAAAAGAAACAAAGCTTTAAGAGCAAGCGGGCCTAAAAAACATAAAGAAAAAGAAGAAGTATTTGTAACATTTGATGTAGAAGAAGATATGTAATTAAATTTTTTATGCTGTTGAAGTAAGTCAAATTATTTTGATTTATTTCAGCAGCATAAAATTTATGTTTCTGAATTAAAAAGGATCAATAATGCAAAAATCAAGAAGAGATTTTGCTAAAAAAGCTGCTGTTGTCCTTGGTGCCACTGCTGTTGGTGCTAGCGCTTTAGCTGCTAATGCAAGTAAAGCTTCTTATGAAGCTGATTCAAATGGTGTTGTTATAGGGAATTCTAATAAAAAAGAAGTTCTTTATAAAAAAACTAAAGCTTGGGAAGATTTTTATAAACAAGCTTTATAAAACAAACAATAAAAGTTAAGGAGTAGAATATGTCAATTAGTACATATGATGCACTGAAAGCAAAAGTTGGTAGAAGATCATTTTTAAAAATGGCTGCTATAGCAACTGCTGCTGGTGCTGTAAATGCTTTAGCTAATAATGATGGAGTTACTAGAACTGCATCAGAAGAAGAGATTAAAAATCCTTTTCCTGGTTCAACAAAAGTAAAAACTATCTGTAATGCCTGTTCTGTTGGATGTGGGATTATTGCTGAAGTTCATAATGGTGTTTGGGTAAGACAAGAAGTTGCTCAAGATCATCCGATCTCATTAGGAGGTCACTGTTGTAAGGGTGCTGATATGATTGATATGGTTCGATCAGAAGTTAGATTAAAGCACCCTATGGTTAAAACAAAAGGAAAGTGGAAAAGAATCTCTTGGGATGAAGCACTTGACAGAATCGCTGCAAAACTAAAAACAGCTCATGAAACAGTGGGTGCAGATTCTGCAATGTTTTTAGGTTCAGCAAAAATGAGCTCAGAACAAGCATATTATTTTAGAAAATTTGCTGCTTTTTACGGAACAAATAATATAGATCATCAAGCTAGAATTTGACATAGTGCAACAGTCGCCGGTGTGGCGAATACATGGGGTTATGGTGCTATGACAAACTCACTTGGAGATATCCAAAACGCGAAAGCAATTATTATTTTCGGAGCAAATCCTGCGGTTAATCACCCAGTTGGATTTGGACATTTTTTAAAAGCTAAAGAACGAAACAATGCCAAAATCATTGTAGTAGATCCAATTTTTACTAAAACTGCTGCGAAAGCAGATCACTATTGTAGAATAAGACCAGGTACTGATATTCCATTTATGTATGGAATGTTACATCTTATTTTCAAAAATAAATGGCACAACGAGTCTTTTATTAATGATAGAGTTTATGGTATGAATGAAATTATGGAAGAAGCTAAAAAGTGGAATCCTAAAAAAGTTGAAGATGTAACAGGAATTCCTGCTGATCAACTAATTCAAATTACAAGAGTATATGCGCAATCTACTCCAGGTACTTTGATTTGGGCTATGGGTTTAACTCAACATACTGTGGGATCTTCTAATACAAGATTAGCTCCAATATTACAATTAGCTCTTGGAAACATGGGTGAAGAAGGTGGTGGAACTAATATTTTAAGAGGTCACGATAATGTTCAAGGTGCTACTGATATGTGTTGTTTATCACATACTTTACCTGGATATTATGGTTTAAGCGATGGTTCATGGAAGTACTTTGCTAAGTCTTGGGGCGTGGATTATGAATGGTTAAAAGGAAGATTTGCTGCTAAAGAATGGATGAACAAAAAAGGTTTCACACTTTCTAGATGGTGGGCAGGTGTTTTAGATGGTAAAAACGGTAATGATAAAATTCATAACGGTGGAACTAATCTTAAAAACCTTATTGTAATGGGTAATGGTATTACTTCAATTGCACAGCAAGCTAAAGTTAAAGAAGGTTTAGACAATTTAGAAATGATTGTACTTGTTGATCCTTTTGTAAATGAAGCTGCTATTTTAACTGATAAACAAGATGATGTGTTTATTTTACCAGCTGCAACTCAGTTTGAAACATCTGGAACAGTTGTTGCTACAAATAGAAGTGCACAGTGGAGAACTAAAGTAGTTGAACCAATGTATGAATCTAAAACTGATGAAAACATTATGTTTGAATTAGCAAAAAGATTAGGATTCTATGACGAATATACTCGTGGAATGTTAATTAAAGAAGATAAAAAAGAATTTACTTGGCCAGAAGATGCTTGTGATGAAATTGCAAGAATTATTAAAACAATCGGTTTAACTGGTTGGACTGCTAAGAGAATTAAAAAACACACTGATAATTGGCATATGTTTGATCAGATTTCTGGTCGTGGATATGGTGAGATGAAGGGTGAGTATTATGGTTTACCTTGGCCTGTATGGACAGAAAATCATGGTGGTTCACCAATTTTATATAACATTCACAGATCTGTTAAAGATGGGGGAATGGGATTTAGAAATAGATTCGGATTAGAACATGATGGCGTAGATTTATTAGCAGGAAAAGGATCAGCTCCTAAGAATTCAGCTAATAAAGATGGTTATGCAGAAATTACAAGAGATAATATTGAAAAAACTCTTGGTATTAAATTAACAGCAGATGAGAAAAAAAGAATTGGTAAAAACTGGAAAGTTGATACTTCTAATATCATTGCTGAAAAATGTATGGAAGCTGGAATGGCTCCTTATGGAAATGCGAAAGCAAGAGCAGTAGTTTGGACGTTCCCAGATGCTATTCCACTTCATAGAGAACCGTTACATTCTCCAAGACAGGATTTAGTTAAAGAATATCCTTCTTATTCAGATAAGGGGAATCATTACAGAGTTGATACTCAGTATGCATCTAAACAAAATGAAAAAGATTGGTCAAAAGAGTTCCCAATTAACCTGGTAACTGCAAGACTAGTTAATATGAATGGTGCTGGAATGGAAAATAGAGCAAGTAAATATTTAGCTGCTTTAACTCCTGAGATGTTCTGTAGAATTCATCCAGATTTAGCAGGTGAGTATGGAATTAGAGATGGTTCAATGATGTGGATTCATTCACCAGAAGGTACAAAAATTAAAGTTAAAGCTGAATATTCTTTCTCTGTTTCTGAAGATAGAATTTGGTTACCTTTCCATTTTGCTGGTCATTTCCAAGGTGAAGATTTATCTCATAAATATCCACAAGGTTTAAAACCATTTGCAGTTGGGGAAAGTGCGAATACTGTTACTAACTACGGTTATGACATTATTACTCAGATTCCTGAAACAAAAGGTGGATTATGTCGAATAGAATTTGCGTAGGAGAATTGATATGAGCGAAAATGCAAGATTAAAATTTTATTGTGATGATCAAAGATGTATTGCTTGTGATGGTTGTTCGGTAGCTTGTGCGGAAGCACACGAACTACCAGCAGGTATTAACAGAAGAAAAGTAATAACTATGAATGAGGGTATTCAAGGACTTGAATACTCACTTTCAATTGCTTGTATGCATTGTACTGATGCACCATGTGAGCAAGTATGTCCAGTTGATTGTTTTTATATTAGAGAAGATGGTATTGTTCTTCATAGTAAAGAAAAATGTATCGGTTGTGCTTATTGTTTATATGCCTGTCCTTTTGGAGCTCCACAGTTTCCACAAGACGGTGCTTTTGGAACAAAAGGTGCTATGGATAAATGTACTATGTGTGCAGGTGGTCCTGAACAAACTAACTCACATACTGAAAGAGAACTTTATGGTCAAAATAGAATTTCTGAAGGTAAAGTTCCAGTTTGTGCAGCTATGTGTTCTACAAAAGCATTATTAGTTGGTGATTCGGCTGCTATTTCTGATATTTATAGAGAAAGAGTATTATCAAGAGGTCATGGTGTAAAAACTCAACCTTATGGTTGGGATACTGCATATGGGGATAGAATTTAAGATGAAAAAAATAATATTATTCTTTTTAGCTTTAACTTCACTAGCTTTTGCTAGTGATAGTGCTATTTGGGGGAAAGATATGATTTTAAATATTGCGCAATATGATAAAGAGGGTTCTTTACATTTAGGAGCTTTATTTACTTTATTACAAAGTACATATTTCAAACCATTATTTTTTGGAGTATTATTTGGAATTCCAGCAATATTTTTTATTCATTATATGATTATAGGACCAATGATTTTTTCACATGATAGAAAAAAGATTTATGTATTTTCTGTATTTAACAGAATGGTACATACAATAGCAGGAATAGCATTTATTATATTAATTCCAACAGGATTAGTAATGATGTTTGGAACTACTTTTGGAGGAGGAGAATTTGTAAGATTTTGTAAAGAAATACATGCAATTTCAACACTTTTATTTATAGTTTCAATAGTTCCAATGTTTTTTATGTGGTTAAAAGATATGTTACCAACATCAGATGATATTAAATGGATGATGATTTTAGGTGGATACTTAAATAAAAGAAAAGACCCAGTTCCAGCTGGAAAATTTAATGCAGGTCAAAAGATGTGGTATTGGATAGCAACATTAGGAGGATTCTTGATGATTCTAACAGGTGCAATTATGTACTTCCAAGACTTTAAAATTGATTTTGTAGCTAGTTTAATAACACAAATCGATCTTTTAAGAGGATCTGCGATATTACATAATGTTTTAGGACTTGCTGTATTAGCACTTTTCTTAACACATGTATATATGTCAGTATTTGCAATTAAAGGCGCGATTCATAGTATTATCACTGGATATAAAGAAGAAGAAGAAGTTGAAATCCTTCATTCTTCTTTTTATAAAGAATTAAAAGAAAAAAAAGAATTATAGAATATAATTACAAGTATAAAAAATGCTCTTTAATGAGCATTTTTTATTTATATAATTATATGTATTTTTGGCATATTATGATAATATCTCAGTAATGTATATATAGGATTAGAAATGGATAATGAAAAATACTTAAAAAAAATTATAATTGATAAAGTAATAGCAGGCGAGTTAGTTGAAACAGAAGATGTAGTAATTGATGAGTCAAGAATTAATATTTATTTAAATGGAACTAAAACGATTTCAATGATGTGTATTCCAAAAGATCAAGATGCACATGCAATTGGTTTTTTAATGAGTGAAAATGTAATTGCATCTATAGATGACATCAAAAAAATTAGAATAGAAAATGATGGTTTAGATATTTATGTTGATGCAATTATTGATGAAAAATCTTTAAAAAATTTATATAAAGAAAAAACTTTAACTTCTGGTTGTGGTGGGGGAGTTACTGGTAATATTGCAGGAAGCGTTCAAGTGCCATTTAATCAAGTATCTATGTTCATAAAACCTGAAGTAATATCGCGAGAAGTTAAAATATTTTATGCTGAGAGTGAATTATATGAATTAACAGGTTGCGTTCATAAAGCTATGATTTATTTAGAAGATGGAAGAACTATATCTGCCGAAGACATTGGACGTCATAATGCAATTGATAAAGTTGTTGGAAAATGTAAATTACAAAAGCTTGATACTACAAAATCAGTTTTATTTGTATCAGGAAGATTAAGCTCAGAAATGGTTGTAAAAGCTGTTATGCATAAGATTCCTATTGTAGTTTCACGAACAGCAGCAACTCACTTAGGAGTTACCACTGCTAATACTCATGGTATTACTTTAATTGGTTTTGCACGAGGAAAACGAATGAATATTTATACTCATGCTGGAAGAATAGATGGGTAAATTACAAAATGTAATTCTTTTAGATGATACTCAAAAAGATCTGATTTTAACAAATCTTGATGCAAGGGGTAGATTATCTTGTTTAAAAGCTTTTAAAGTATCTAGACTAATAGGGCTTAAACCCTTACAAATGTCTGATGCTTGTAAAAGTATAAATATAAAAATTACAAATTGTGAATTAGGTGTATTTGGAAAACTTGAATTTAAAGAGTTTGAAAAAGATATTTATAATTCAATTATGCAAAATCATAATGAAGAAAAAAAACTTACTTGTAAAACTTTATGGAATGAAGCAAGAACTACAACGCTTCGAAGAGTAGGTTCAACAGTTAAAAAAAGTGATATTGAAGTTCTTCATTGTCAACTTGGATGTTTTAGGGAGAAATTAAGTCATGAAAATAAAAGTTAAAACTTGGATAGAAGATGAAAATAAAAACTTAGTATTTGGTGGTGGAAAAACTCAAATCTTAGAATTTATTGAAGAAACAGGATCAATTTCTCAAGCTGCAAAACTCTTAGGTATGAATTATAAAAAAGCTTGGTCTCATATTAAAATATTACAAGAAAATATTGAAGATGAATTAGTAATTGTTAATAAAGGACGATCAACAGGTGGAACTAAATTAACGCCAAAAGCAAAAGAAATAATTGAGAATTACAAAATTCTAAAAGAAGATATTAATAATTTTGCTAAAAAAAGATTTGAAGAACTATTTTTAAAAGAGAATAATATTATGACTTGTAAAGATGAACTAGAAGAAGTTAAAGATGTATAAACTTAATTCTTTACAATATAAAACATCAAAAGATTTTCAAATTAATTCAGATTATTCTATTGAAGTGTTAAAAGATAATACAAAAAGTGAAAATTTAATTAATGATTTTAAAAATAAGTTTTTATATTCTTCTTTAAAAACAATTAATTTATCTTATGAGAGTTACTTAGGATTTTTGTTTACTTTAGATGGAAAAATAGCTGTTTCTTTAGGAGAGAGTGAAAATTTAGTAAAAGCTGCTTTGAAATATAAAGACTTAGGGCAAGAAATTGATTTTATAAATATAAATAAAGATGGTTCATTACATTATGAAGAAATAAAAGAAGATTGTGATTTCTTATTTTTATCTTCTTATATTATGGATACATATGTAAATGTAGATTTAAAAAAAGTAAAAAAATTAAGCAATGCTAAAATAATTTCAAATGTATCTGCAACTTTAGATTGTTCCCATGTAGATATTGCATTTTTTGATGCATATAAACTAACATCATTTTCAAGCTCAAGTATAGTTTTACATAATGGTGAATTATCTAAACAAAATGCAGGTGAGATAGATATTATTGCAATTAAGAATATTTATGACTCTTTTTCTTTTGCTAAAAAATATGCAAATAAATCATATTTTATTAAATGCTTAAAAGATGAATTAAAAGAGGATATTTTCTTTTTTGTAGATAATTCTAATACTTTAGATAAGTCTCTTCACTTTGGGCTTAAAGGTATTAAAGCTAGAGAGGTAATAAGAACTCTAAGCTTAGCAAGTATTTTTGTAACAAATGGAGAAGGATGCTCTCTTGGATTAGCTAAACCCTCACGAATTTTACAAAATATGTCTTATACTGAACTAGAGTCAAGACAAGCATTATCTTTAAGTTTAGATCTTGTTATTAATGATGAAGAGATTAAAAAAATAGCAAAAAAAATAGCAAAAGCATATAGACAAATAAAGGCATTAAATGAGTAAAACATATTTAGATTTTCAAGACGCAATTGATAAAGCGCTTTTGAATTCACATAAAACACAAAAAAGTGAAATGGTTAATTTAGATTCATCATTAAAAAGAGTTTTATCAAAAGATATATTTTGTATTAAAAACTTACCATCATTTAATAATTCTGCAATGGACGGATTTGCCTTAAAAACTAGCGATGCTGGAAAGACTTTAAAAGTTATAAGAACTATTTTCGCAGGAGAGTCTGTAAAAGAGTGTTTAAAAGAAAATGAATGTTATAAAATAATGACAGGTGCACAAGTTCCAAGTGATGTTGATACTATTGTACCAATTGAAAATGTTCTATATTATGAAAATGATGAACTAAAAGTTTCAGGTGAGACAAAAGTCTCTTCTAATTTAAGATTTAAAGGTGAAGAAACTAAAGTAAATAATCTTTTATACAAAAGTGGTTCTGAAATTACATCTGCTATGATTGCAGTTCTTGCAAGTCAAGGAATAATTATGATTGAAGTTTATAAAAAACTTTTAATAGCTGTATTATCTACTGGAAATGAATTAATTGAACCTTGGAAACAAGCAGACGAGAATGAAATTTATAATTGTAATTCTTATGCATTAATTTCACTTTTAAAAGAAAAATCTTTTGAAGCTACATATATTGGAGTAATTCCAGATTCACTAGAAGAATCAATTAAGTTTATAAAAGAGCTAAAATCTTATGATGTAATTATAACATCAGGTGGAATTTCTATGGGTGATGCTGATTATATGGCTGAAGCATTTAAACAAAATGAATTAGATACTTTATTCCATGGTGTTAATATTAAACCAGGTAGGCCAATTATGATGGGTTTAATGAATAATACTTTTGTTATTTGTTTACCTGGAAATCCTTTAACTGCGATGGTTAATATGCATATGTTTGTAATTCCAATATTGAGAAAAAAACAAGGCTTTTCTTCTTTTTATCATGATTTTCAAATTGCAGAAAATACAAAAGAATTTAAAGTTAAAAAAGGTCGAGTAAATGTGGTACTTGGATCTATTTCTACTGGTGAATTTATAGTTACAAGAGATAATAAATATGGATCAGGAATGATTACAGTATTAGAAGAGAGTAATTCTATTTTAGTTACATCTGATAAAGTCTCGTTAATTGAGAAATCATCATATGTAAAAGTTATTAATTTTTCTACGTCTTATATTCAAAATGAAAATAATATTTTTAACTAAATATAATAGTTAGCTTAAATTATAAAATATAAAAATAATTTAAGCTAAATTAAGGTAAATATTTTTTTACTATGCTAAACTTGCATATTAAATAGTTACAAGTTAATAGTTTCTAACAAGTTTAATTAAAACTTGTTAGTTTAAATATGCAATATTTACATAAAAGGGATATAAATGAAATTAAACAAATTAGCTCTAATCTTAGCAGCAGCAACAATGACTTTATCAACAAGTGTTTTCGCCAAAGACTCTTTAATGATGGCAACAACTACAAGTACAGATAATACTGGTTTATTAGATTATTTAGCACCTAAGTTTGAAAAAGAAACTGGTACTGAATTAAAATGGGTAGCAACTGGAACTGGTAAAGCTTTAAAAATGGGTCAAAACTGTGATGTTGATATTTTATTCGTACATGCACCTGCATCAGAGAAAAAATTTGTTAATGCTGGATATGGTAATGCTAGAAAAGAAGTTATGTATAATGATTTTGTAATCGTAGGTCCAAAAAAAGATCCTGCACATGTAATGGGAATGGCTCCTTCAAAAGCTTTACAAAAAATTAGAGATAATAAATCTAATTTCTTTTCAAGAGGAGATAATTCAGGTACTAATAAAAAAGAAATTTCTTTATGGCAAACGGCTATGAAAAAAGCACCTGATAATGCAGCTTGGTATGTTCAAACTGGTCAAGGTATGCTAAGAACTATTAACATGGCATCTGAAAAATCTGGTTATACAATGACTGATAGAGGAACTTGGATTAAATATATGTCACAAAAAGCTGATAAAAACATGATGCAAGTTGTTGTTGAAGGTGATAAAACTTTATTTAATCAATATAGTGTTATTACAATTAGTAAAAAAAGATGTGCAAAAGTTCAACCTAAATTAGCTAAACAATTTACTAATTGGATTACAACTGCATCTACTCAAAAAACAATTGCTGACTTTAGATTACTTGGAAAAGCTTTATTTATTCCAAATGCTAAATAAGTTTAAAATATAGTTTGATATGAATTTATATACAGATGGTTTTAATCAAGCTATAGAGTTACTTATATCAGGGAATACTAGCGTATACTCTGCTATAAGTGCAACTATCACTGTTTCTTCTTGGTCATTATTAATATCTCTTATAATTGGTCTTCCTTTAGGTTTTGCTCTTGGTTATTATAAATTTAAAGGAAAGTTAATTGTAAAAACAATAGTGGATACTTTTTTGGCTCTTCCTACTGTTGTTATTGGACTTATTGCATACACTATGTTATCTCGAGCTGGTGTATTTGGAGATTTAAATCTTTTATTTACTCTAAAAGCTATTGCAATAGGTCAAATTATTTTATCACTTCCTATTATTATAGCCCTTACAGCTTCTCAAGTAGAAGCAGTTGATTCAAGGCTTTATCTATCATTAAAAGGCTTAGGTGCTCAACCATTTCAAATTCTAAGAGCTACACTTGTAGAAGCAAGGTTTGGAATTATGACAGCAGCAGTTACAGCTTATGGCCGAATCATTACTGAAATTGGAATTTCTATGATGGTTGGTGGTAATATTAAATATCATACAAGAACAATTACAACTGCAATTGCATTAGAAACGGGAAAGGGTGAGTTTGTAACAGGAATAGCCTTAGGTATAGTTTTATTTTGTATTGCTTTAATGGTTAATATTTCTTTATCTTTCTTAAAAAGGAATTGGACTCAATGAGTATACTTTATGAATTAAATAATGTAAAAAAATCTTACGATGGAAGAGCAGTTTTAAATATAAAACATTTAACTCTAGAATCAAATCAAATTATTGGATTTTTTGGACCAAATGGAAGTGGAAAATCAACTTTATTCTCTTTATTATCTTTAATTGATAAAGCCTGCTCTGGAGAAATTTTATTTGAAAATAAGTGTATAAGGAAACTTGATTTAAAAACAAGACAAGATATTATTATTGTTCCTCAGAATCCTTATTTATTAAAAAGAACAGTACATGAGAATGTATCATTTGCTTTAAAACTTAGAAAAGATACAAAAGACTTAGAAAAAAGAGTATTTAATGCTTTAAAACAAGTAGGCCTTGATAAATCTTTCTCAAAAAGAAAGTGGTCACAACTTTCAGGTGGTGAAGCTCAAAGAGTTGCCCTTGCAGCAAGACTAATATTAAAACCTAAAGTTCTTATTTTAGATGAACCAACAGTAGGAGTTGATACTACATCTGCTCAATTAATAAAAGAAGCAATTCTTCAAGCTAAAGAAAAATATAATACAACTATTTTTATTTCAAGCCATGATCATACTTGGTTAAATCATGTATGTGATAAAAAAGTAGCTTTGTTTCAAGGTAAGATAGTTAAAAGTGGAAATGTAAACTTACTTTTTGCCCCTTGGAATAAAGATCTTGATGGAAATTTAGTAAAAGTATTTTTAGATGGGCAAAAACTAATTATAACAAACTCACATGAGAAAAAAAGAGACTCAGTGATGATGATAAACTCAGATCATATTATAATTAATAAAGTAGAAGACAATACAAGAACAAGTCCTACAACACTAATTGGACAAGTTGCCTCAATACATAAAGAACAAAATGAAGAAAAACTATTAGTTGAATTTTCAATTGGTGGAGTTTGTTTAAATGCGAAACTGTCAGTTGAAGAGATACAAAATCAAAACTTATTACCAGGTAGTAAAATAAATGTAACAATAGATACAGACAAAGCTTGTTGGATTTAAAAGATAGCTAATAAAATATGAAAAATTACATATTTTATTAGCTCTTATTTAAAAGTAAAAAATAAATTATTTATGTTTACACAAAACATTATGAAATTGTAATATTTTAGAGTGATTAAAGAAACAATAAAAAAGGAAATTTTTTGAAGAAAATATTATTAAGTTTAACCTTAAGTACAATATTACTTACCTCTTTACTGGCAAAAGAAAAGATTGTCGTATTTCATGCAGGTTCATTAGCTGTTCCCTTTACTGCAATGGAAAAAGTACCCTAGGTATGATGTTCAAAGAGAAGCTTCTGGATCTATATCTGCTGCTAGAAAAATATCTGAAATTGGCAAAGCTGCAGACGTGATGGCATCTGCTGATTATAAAGTTATTGATTCCCTACTTATTCCAAAAGATGCTAAGTTTAATGTACACTTTGCAACAAATGAAATGGCAATTGCATTTACTTCGAAAGCTAAATATGCAAATGAAATAAATGTAAATAATTGGACTGAGATATTTTTAAGAGAAGGTGTTAAAGTAGGTCATTCTAATCCGAATATGGATCCATGTGGATATAGAGCAATGTTAGTTACTAAATTAGCAGAAAAGTATTATAATCAAAAAGGTTTATATAAAAAACTATTTGGATATGGTGAATCATATAAAATTGGTGAAGAAAATAAATCAAAAGTAATAGTAAGACCCAAAGAAAAAGATTTACTAGCTTTAATTGAAGTTAATACTTATGATTATTTATATATTTATAAATCTGTTGCAGAACAACATGGATTAAAATATATTACTTTACCAAAAGAAGTTTCATTAAAAGATAATGAGTTTGCTAAATTTTACAGTACTGTAAGTTTTAAAATTGATGGTAAAAAACCAGGTCAATTCATAACAAAAAAAGGTTCTGCTATGATATATGGTATTACAATTGCAGAAAATAAAATATCTCCTACAAACAAACAAGGTGCAATTAAATTTGTAAACTTTGTATTAGGTTCTGAAGGACAAAAAATTATGGCTAAATATGGACAAGGAAATATTTTACCTGCTGTTATCACAGGTGATGCCTCAATTATCAATAGATAATATCTTATTAACGTATAAATAATTGATCAAGTAAAATAGGTGATTTTTGGATTGATAATATTAACTTAAATGTTGAACAAAATATAAAAAATTCTTTTAAGATATTTAGAATAGAATATGGAATTATAATTACTACGATGTTTCTTTTTAATAACTATGTATAGATATTCTTTGTGAAAATATAATTAAAATGACTTTATTAAACAATAATAATCATCATCAACAAAATAATATTATATGTTAAAGAATATAGCTGTATAATTATTTAAAGGATTTATATGAATGTATTACTTGATATTGTTTTATTCTCACTTTTAGCTGGGTCTAGTGTTTTCATAGGTGGAGTATTAAGTTGTTTTTTTGATAAATTTTTAAAAAAAGGTTTATTAAAAAAAGAAATTTTACATACTTTAGTTGCTTTTGGGGCAGGTATTATGTTAGGGGCTGTGTGTTTTGTATTAATACCTGAAGGAATTAAAAGTTTATCTACTATTTCATCTATACTTGTATTCTTTTTAGGAACTATAAGTTTTTATTTTTTAGATGAATATATAAAAAAGAAAAAAACTACAGCTTCTCAATTAATGGCTATGTTATTAGATTTTATTCCTGAATCTATATCTTTAGGTGCTATGTTTGTTTTAAATCATAATATTGCTATTTTATTAGCTTTTTTTATCTTCTTACAAAACTTACCAGAATCATTTAATTCTTATTTAGAACTAAAAGAAGCAAAACTAAGCTCAAAAAAAGCTCTGGTAATTTTATTTTTATTAAGTTTTATTGGTGTGATATTTTCCTTAATAGGTTATATTTTCTTAAAAGATGAGGTTGAAATTACAGCTTCTATAATGATCTTCTCTTCAGCTGGAATTTTATATTTAATTTTTCAAGATATATCACCAGCTTTAAGAATAAAAGAAAATTCTTATCCAGTTTTAGGCGTTAATTTAGGATTTTTACTTGCTTTAGTTTGTCATTTAAGTATTTAAAAGAATATTAGCTTGTAAGGAGTCAATACATGAATATAGATATTAAAGAAATAGAAAAGTTCATAAAAAATAATATAGCATTAGCTGAACATCTTGATTTTAAGATTTTTGAGTATTCAAAAACTAAACTTATTTTACAAGCTTCATTAAAAGCAAACAAAAATCATCACAATTCAGCTTTTGGAGGAAGTTTATCTGCTTTATCAATTCTTTCTGCCTGGGCTTTATTAGATATAAAACTTAAAGAATTAGATATTCCAAATGATTTAGTAATTCAAGAATCATCTTATAAATATTTAAAACCTGTATTCGGAGATTTCGAGATAATAGCTTCTATTGAAGAAGAAATAATTTTTAATAAATTTATTAATATACTTAATAAAAAGAAGAAGTCTAGAATTTTTGTTAAGTCAGAAATAATATTTAATAATGAACTTTGTGGAATTCATCAAGGCTCGTATGTAGCTTTCAAAATATAGTAGGTAAATTAAGCATATTTACTTTAAAATCAATAAAATAATTTTATTTATAGGAAACAAGATGATTTATGACAAAGAATATGTAATTAATACAATGCTTAATTTATTAAAAACTCCTAGCCCATCAGGTGACACTGAAAAAGCTATGACTTTAGTTGAAAACTATTTTAAAGAATTAAATATTACAACAAAAAGAACTATTAAAAATGCTTTGATTGCTACAATTGAAGGAAAAGATGATTCAAAACATAGAACTGTTTCAGCTCACGTTGATACTTTAGGTGCCATGGTTAAAGAAATTAAAGATGATGGAACATTAAAACTTTCTCAAATTGGTGGATATGCTTGGGCTACAATTGAAGGTGAATATTGTACTATTTCAACGCTAGATGAAAAAGAGTATACAGGTACAATTCTTTTAGACTGTGCATCAACTCATGTACATGGTTCAAAAGTAAATGATACTATTAGATCAGCTGATAATATAATTATTAGAATTGATGAAAAAGTTAAAAATAAAAAAGATATTTTGGACCTAGGAATTAATGTTGGAGATTTTGTATATCTAGATTCAAGAACACAATTAACTCAAAGTGGATTTATTAAATCAAGGCATTTAGATGATAAAGCCTGTGTTGCTTCAATTTTAGGTATTGCTAAATATTTAAAAGATAATAATATTACACCAGAATATACTACACATTTTTTTATCTCTAACTATGAAGAAGTAGGGCATGGAAGTTCAGCTTCAATTCCTTCTAAAACTTTTGAGTTCTTAGCTATTGATATGGCAGCTCCAGGAAAAGGTCAGATGTCAAGTGAGTATGAAGTTACTATTTGTGCAAAAGATTCAACAGGTCCTTATGATTTAGAGTTTAGAAAAAAACTAGTTTCTTTGGCAAAAAATAATGATGTAAACTATAACATTGATATTTATCCTTTTTATGGATCAGATGCAAGTGCAGCGTTAAGAGCAGGGCATGAAATTAAACATGCTTTAATAGGTCCTGGTGTTGATGCTTCTCATTCTTATGAAAGAATTCACTTAGATTCAATAGATGCTACTGTTTCTTTGGCAATTTTATATATAGTAAATAAATAAAAAGAGTATTAACTCTTTTTATTCTAAATACTTTTTAACATTCTTTCTAATTTCTTCAGGTGTTTTAACCCCTTGTTCTACTTTAATAACTTTTGAATTTTTAATATAAACTAAGGTTGGCATACCGTATACGTTTAATCTTTTTGCTAATTCTTCTTCATCAGCTAATTTTACTTTGTAAATTGTTACATTTTGAGTTTTGCTTGTATTATATTTTGTTAAACTTTTACCTAAAGCCTTACAAGCGCCTCACCAATTTGAATAAAAATCAATAATTACATTTTTATTTGCAATCTTTTGATCAAAATTATTATTAGTTAAATTCTCAAAAGCGAATAATGAGAATACAGAAAATAATAAAACTAAAACTATCTTTTTCATTTATAACTCCTTGTGTTTAAATAATATATCTATATAGTATTTACTCTTTGTTTAGTAATAAATTTATTAATTAATTAATTATCTTATTTTATGTTAATATTACAAAAAACTCAAAAAATTCAATAAAAGTAAATATATGAAAACAAAAATATACTTATTACCAGGCCTTATGTGTAATGAAAAACTATGGAGTAAAATAGAATCTGATTTAAAAATAGATTATGAATTAGTTTATTTACCTTTACCATTAAAAGATACAATGGCTGAAATGATAGAGTCTTTAGAATTTAAAGAAGAAAAAATAAACTTACTTGCATTTTCACTTGGAGGATATTTAGCTTCTTCTTATGCAATTAAATATCCTGATAAAATAAATAAGCTTTTTATAGTTTCTTCTTCACTTACGAATCTAAATAATATTGAAATTAGAACAAGAGAGAATTTATTATCTAAAATAAATACTTTAGTATTTACAGGTTTAAGTAGTAAAAAAGTACAAAGTTTAATAGACGATAAAAACAATAAAGAATTAATTTCTTTAATTCAAAATATGTATAAAGACTTAGGTCAAAATGTTTTAATTTCACAATTGAAATCTACACTAAAAAGAGAAAACCTATTAGATGGTATTTTAGCTTTAGATAT